>CAZPUO010000027.1:0-17034 GCA_964589745.1 uncultured Methanotrichaceae archaeon | reverse complement strand
GCTGCGCTGTTGATCGCCTGGGTCTTGACTCGCAATGGCTCGACGACGCCAAGCGTGAGCATGTCTACGGGCTCGCCAGTGTCCATGTCCAGTCCTGAGCTCTTCACGCCCTTCTCATGCTGGCTGCGCAGGGCAACGAGCGTATCGATCTGGTCCAGACCGGCGTTCTCCGCCAGAGTCTTGGGTATGACCTCCATGGAGTCAGCGAAGGCCTCGATGGCCAACTGCTCGCGGCCGCCCACGGTGGCAGCGTACTCCCGGAGCCGCAGGGCCAGCTCTACCTCAGGGGCACCGCCGCCGGGAACTAGCATCTTGTCCTCAACTACGACGCCAACGACGCGCAGCGCATCCTCCATGGCTCGCTCCAGCTCATCGACAACGTGCTCAGTGCCGCCTCGGAGGATTATGGACACGGACTTGGGGTTCTCGCACTCCTCGACGAAGGTCATCTTCTCATCACCGATCTTTCTCTCCTCGACCAGGCCTGCCTTGCCCAGATCCTGGACGGTCAGGTCGTGGATGCTGGTGACAACCCTTCCGCTTGTGGCGCGCGCCAGCTTCTCCATATCGCTCTTCTTGACGCGTCGAACGGTGTAGATGCCGGCCTTGGCCAGGAAATGCTGTGCCAGGTCGTCGATGCCCTTCTGGCAGAAGACCACGTTGGCGCCAGTATTAACAATGCTGTCCACCATGCCCTTGAGCATGGTCTCCTCCTGGTCCAGGAAGGCCTGCAGCTGATCGGGCGAGGTGATCTCTATCTTAGCATCCACCTCGGTCTTCTCGATCTCGATGGCTGCGTTGAGCAAGGCGATCTTGGCTCCCGTGACCTTCTTTGGCATGTTGGGATGCAATCGGTCCTTATCGATGACCATGCCGTGTACCAGCTCGGAATCGGTTATGCCTCCGCCCACCTTCTTCTCCACGGTGATGTTGTCCGTGTCCACGGTTCCGTCCTCGTCCACTACTGCCTTCACGGCCTCAACGGCCAGGTTGGCCAGCTCATCTCGGGCGGTACCGGAGCCTTTGCCGGTCATGGCAGTAATGGCGATCTTTTTCAGAAGCTCTGCATCTTTTACAGAAACGTTTACGGAAATGGTCTTCAGGATCTCCAGGGATTTATCGGCCGCAGCCCTGTAGCCTGCCGCTATGACCGTGGGGTGAATCTCCTGGTCCAGCAGCCCTTCGGCCTGCTTGAGCAGCTCTCCGGCAAGCACGACCGCAGTCGTTGTCCCGTCTCCCACCTCTGCATCCTGGGTCTTGGCGATCTCCACCATCATCTTGGCGGCGGGGTGCTCGATGTCCATTTCTTTGAGGATGGTAACACCGTCGTTGGTTATTACCACATCTCCCAAGGTATCGACAAGCATCTTGTCCATGCCTTTAGGTCCCAAAGTGGTTCTGACGGCGCCAGCAACCGCCTTGGCGGCCATGATATTCGATCTCTGTGCTTCGCGGCCAGCGGTTCTCTGGCTGCCTTCTTTGAGAATGAGTACTGGTGTTCCACCGAATTGTCCTGCTGCCATTCAATTACCTCCAAATGAGATAGTGATCAAAGTGAGATATCGGGTGTTTGAACTTCTATATAAAGGTGCCGGGTTCTGTTGAATACAGGGTTAATGGCATTATGCAACCAA
Organism: uncultured Methanotrichaceae archaeon; assembly: GCA_964589745.1. Taxonomy (GTDB): domain Archaea; phylum Halobacteriota; class Methanosarcinia; order Methanotrichales; family Methanotrichaceae; genus Methanothrix. The sequence continues at coordinate 15,400 of CAZPUO010000027.1, read as the reverse complement.
TATCAAAACACCATTGCTTCTGCAAGGTGCAATACATTCCTCGCCTCCGAATGGCCCCTTTCTTGTTCAGACTGGCTTCCTATCCAAACCGATTTATACCATTGGCGCATTTTTATGTTCGCCCGCAAGGGTGTAGTGAATACTATGGATAGAGAAAGACGTGGTGGCTTCAGCCGAGGCCCAAGAGAGATGCATGATGCAGTTTGTGCCGACTGTGGCAAGCAGACCCAGGTTCCCTTCAAGCCTGATGCGAACAGGCCAGTATACTGCCAGGAGTGCTACCAGAAGCACAGGCCACCCAGAAAGAGCTATTAGCGATCTTCAAGATCCTTATGCCAAGAGATTTTCATCGATAACATTTCAAGCGACCATCCAAACAGGGAAGCCCAAATCCCTGTTGACTTTTATTCCTCGTGTCTATTCATCTTTTACGTTTGACCTTAATTCGGTGTCTATGTATCTTATCGTATGATTTTTATATATAATTTATTTTAATAATAGCAATATCCAAACGCTACCTAATGCCGCGCTGGTTTTGTGTCGGTCGAGGCTGTGGTTTGGTGTGCCGGGTCGCAAACGCCCAGCGCCGCTTTCTCCTGCCGAATCATGTAATACAGCACCAAAAGAACGCAGATATTTCCTGCCAGCCCCAGTAGGGCGAGAAACTGTGCCCTGTAAAAGAGGAATACCTGGACGAGGAAGATCTGCACCAACACCGCGTTCTTGAAGAGCTGATAGGCCTGAAGCTTGGAGCTGCGTATCTTCATGACGCCGGCAATCACGATTATTGCCGCCACAGTCGCTGAGGCTAGCCCTGCCAGATCGGAGATGGACAGCGTGGGAAAGATGGTATTGAGTTCCGCTCTCCATCGCAGCCTGGCATAGAGCAGGAAAGAGCTGAAGCCCAGAGCAACGAAGGATTGGAGCAGGAAGAAGGCTATCACGACCTTTACGAACCAGGCCTTTTGCACCAGCCGTCTGTAGAGTCGCCGTGTCTGGGCTTTGGCCCTGGTGTAGATGTCAGGCCGGGGGACTGGCACCGAGCCGGTAGCGTAGAGCAGCTCCCTCAAAGCCTTGGTTACGGGATCAGAAGGAGAGCACTCTTTGAGCAGGTCCAGTGCGCGCCGGCGCTCGCGGTGGTCCAGATCCTCCAAGACCACCTCTTTGGCAAGCTCCAGAGCGTTGATCAATCTCTCCTGCTCCGATAAGAAAGGCCTGCGCACAACCGCCTGGATGCCAAAGTAGAGCAGAATGAAGGTTATGTAGATCAGGGCCACAGTGGGCCGGTAGAAGTAGTTGTTGTCTCCGGTGATGAACTTGCCCAGCTCGTCAATGAATGCTCCAAATCCGATGCCGCCCAAGGTTGCTGCCAGATAATATGCTGATTTATTTATGTAGCCCAGGGTTATGACCAGGGCAAGCATCATAAGGGCGCCGCCGAAAAGAACATGCGCAATGTGCAGGTTGCCTGGATGCAGGCGAGGGTAATGGGTCAATGCCAGAAAGACGCGGATGCCCAAAACCGAAGCCACGGCTGTGACAAAGAAGATCTCCAGCAGGTTCTGACCTTCCAGGCTACGCACGAAGCGCCGGTTGAAGAGCTTCATCTGATAACTCCTGATCAATTGATTCGGTCTTCGGCATATATTCTTCTCTAAAGAAAAAGCCAATCCGAGCCGATAGATTAAGTCAAAGCAGCGCACCCACAGCAAGCTGTGGGAGTATTCGTTTAAAATAAAAACCAGGCAATAAAATAATTATTAATGGAAATCAATAATAGCAAACGTCTGGAATACATCTGGACCCAATTCGCCAGCATTGACCTTTTGGCTGCCGAAGCTCTAAGATTCCTCAACAGGATAGTAGTACTCACCCTGCTCTTTTTGCATTCGATCCAGCCTGGATTCGGGCTTGTTGACTCTGGGTCGGTGCGTCTCCTCATCACGCCGGAAGGTTATGCCTAAACCTTTTAGGAAGGCGTTCATGCCCTCGCGCATCTCCTGGGGAGGGTTGGCTATGCCGAGCTCCCCCGGAATTCCTTCGAAGACCATCAGCCTCTCTGACAGGAGATCGATCAGGTAAATGTCGTGGTCCACGACAAGCACTGTCCTCTCGGTGGATTCCGCAAAGCGCCTCAAGACCTTTGCCGCCAGCATCCTCTGCTCCACATCCAAATGGGCCGACGGCTCATCCAGCAGATACAGATCTGCGTCCCGGCTCAGGCAGGCAGTTATGGCCACGCGCTGCAGCTCGCCGCCAGATAGCTCCGTCAGAGCCTGATCCAAAAGAGGCTCGAGACCCATGGGCCGCAATATCTCCGCCTGGTAGTAGCTGCTGTCGAAGTAATGCGTCACGCTACGCAGCAATCCCTGCACCGTCACGTCGGAATCTGCCTTGAGATACTGGGGTTTATATGAGACTTTAAGCTGGATTTCAAAGCTTCCCGTGGTGGGCTTCTCAACACCAGCCAGGATTTTGATATAGGTGCTCTTTCCTATGCCGTTTGCACCCAGAATTCCCACCACTTCACCCCGCCGAATTATGCCCGACTCAGCCTTGAGACGGAAGGTGGAATATACTTTGGTGAAGGCCTTATAGGCGATGAGGGCTGGAATCTCCTTCTCTATCCTGGGGGCATGCACCTCGAAGGTGATGGCCGAATCTCGAAACCGCACATTCTCCTCGGGCAGATTACCACGAAGGTACTGGTTGATGCCGACGCGTATCCCTTTTGGCCTGGTGATGACGCCGTAGGCTCCGGGCACGCCAAAAATGAGATGAACGTTATCCGCAAGAAGATCGAGCAGGCCCAAGTCATGCTCCACTACCATGACCGCCTTCTCCTTCGCCAGCTCCTGCAGAATTCGCGCCACATTGATGCGCTGATAGATATCGAGATACGGGCTGATCTCGTCGAAAAAGTAGAAGTTCGCCTCTCGCGCAGCTGTGGCGGCTATGGCCACGCGTTGCAGCTCACCTCCGCTCAGGCTTGATATCTCCCGATCGATGAGTTTGGAAAGACCCAGCCGCTCGATCAGATCCCGCAGAGCGCCGCGCTCGTCAGTCTTCTCCAACAGATCGGAGACCTGCCCGGAGTAGCTCTGGGGGATGCGATCCACATACTGCGGTTTGTAGGATGTCTTTACGCCCTTATCCGCCACCTTTCGCAGATAATCACCCAGAGCGGAGCCGGCGAAACGCTGCAAGACCTCCTCCCAGCTGGCGTTTTTTCCCAGGTTGGGCCTCAAAATTCCGGAGAGGATGGACACGGCAGTGCTCTTTCCTATTCCGTTCGGCCCAAGGAGGCCTGTAACTCTGCCTTCCACGGGAACAGGCAGGCCGTAAAGCGCAAAGCCGTTCTGACCGTATCTGTGCACAGGGTCTTCCATCTCCTCTGGGAGGTTGGTGATGGTGATGGCTCCGAAAGGACATTTACGAACGCATATCCCGCAGCCCACGCAGAGATTTTCGGTTATCAAGGGCTTGCTATCCACAAAAACGATGGTTTCGTCTCCCGTGCGGACAGGCGGGCAGAAGTACTCGCACTCCTTTGAGCATTTCTTGGGCTGGCAGCGGTCGCGGTTGATGATGGCTATTCTCATGGCAGAACCTCAGTTTAGAAGTAGCGTCCAAGTGACCAGCCAGAGGTCAATCGCCATGAACTCCACGTAGAACCAATCTTTGGTCTGGAAGCCTACCGCGTCTATCTTCAATAAGGAGTAAGTGTACCTCTGAATGAGGAACGTGACGAGTATTACTACCAGCAGTACAAAATGCCAGGGGAAAAGACTATCAGCCTTACCATAATAGCATACAAAACCCGCAAGAACTCCCAGGACGGCGGGAAAGACTGTCTTCTTTATTCCATCTATGCGGTCCTTTCTGCGCTCTTCTGCGCTCTTGGGCTTGGCTTTGGGCGTTTTAGTGGCACGTTGACCCTGGTTTACAGCTTGGGCCATAAGCCCTTGATCTTCCTTGCTGCCAGCCTTCTTTCCTTTCTTGGCCATCCAACCCTTGGATTGCATTATATGATAATAGCGTTTTGGTCCAGGAAAAGTCCAAGTAGTATAACTTCAAAAGAACCACTGCATGTGTACGTCGTAGCGGATGCCTCCGTATTCATCTGGGGCAAAAGACCAGAGGGAGAGCTGATCACAGTCCCGGCTGTCGAGGCGGAGCTGAAGGACTTGAGGTCCAAATCCATGCTCCACATCTTCGAAGCACGAGTGGAGAGGCCCTCATCCCAGGCGCTAAAAAAAGCCCGCGAGGCAGCAGCAAAGACCGGCGATATCGCAGTCCTATCACCTGCGGACTTGGATGTCCTGGCCAAGGCCCTGGAATATGGGGCCGTTATCGCTACCGACGACTACGCCCTGCAGAATGTCGCGCTTCACCTCGGCCTGAAGATCGAGCCTATTGGGCAGCCCAGAATTAAAAGGAGACTTCATCGAGTCCAAAAATGCCAGGGCTGTGGCAAGAATTTCGAGGGGGAAGCATGTCCTGATTGCGGAACTCCTGCCCTGAAGAAAAAGAGGTGCAAAAGATGAAGAACATTGAGACTTTGATGAAAAAGGCTACAGAACTGAAAGCTGAAGGGCTGGTGGAAGGCCAGATCTCTGAGGAGCTGAACGTCTCCAGCGAGACCGTGACCTGGCTTCTCACTCACGCCGAGAAGACGAGCACTGCTCCAGGCCCAAAGGATATCTCCGTGGACTGGTCGATGATCGGCAGGAGCGCCTTTAGGCTGAGTCACATCTCTCAAGCCCTGTCGGATATCCTTTATGAGACTCTGGACACCACCGAATGCGGTGTGGATGTCGTCGTTGGCATTGCTTTGAGCGGACTGCCCCTGGCGAGCATGATGGCCAACGATCTGGCAGCAGAGCTCGCGGTTTACACTCCCAGCAAACAGATGCTCACCCAAGAAGGCAAGAAGGCGCGCGGCAACCTGAGCTCCAACTTCTCGGACGTAAAGGACAAGGAGTGCATCATCATCGACGACGTGGTGACCTCTGGGCGTACACTGGAGGAGACCGTCGAATATCTGGACGAGCACGGGGCCAAAATCAATGCCATTGCCGTCCTGATAGATAAGAAAGGCACAGATGAGATCGCAGGCGTGCCGTTGGTATCTCTGCTGAAGGTCATAAGGGTAAACTAAGAAATGGATCTGGATCAAAGAGCGGATGGTCCGACAAGAGACTGCCATCCGCATCTTCTTTTCTCATCTTCTTTACTCAAAATCCTGCGCCCCCTAGCTCTTCTAAACATGATTTAAAGTCTCATACCTGAGAAAGCCTTTTAGTATTCCTGCCTCATAGCGCCGATCAACATGTTCTCCGAGGATGAGTATCGATTGGACTTCTTCGTGGACGAGGGATTCCAGCGCAAGAAGTGCGAGAAATGCGGCAAATTCTTCTGGACCAGAGATAATTCCAGAAAGACCTGCGGGGACCCGCCCTGCGATCCCTACACCTTCATTGGCAGCCCCGTCTTCAGCCGCGAACATGGCCTGGATGAGATGCGCGAGCACTATTTGAGCTACTTCCAGGCACGTGGCCACACCCGAATCGCCCGCTACCCGGTAGTCGCCCGCTGGAGAGATGATATCTACCTCACCATTGCCTCTATCGCCGACTTCCAGCCCTTCGTGACCGGTGGGCTGGTTCCTCCACCGGCGAATCCTCTGACCATCAGCCAGCCCTGCATTCGGCTGGATGACCTGGATTCCGTGGGCCGTTCCGGCCGCCACCTTACCACCTTCGAGATGATGGCTCACCATGTCTTCAACACTCGCGAGCGGGAGATCTACTGGAAGGACAGAACGGTCCAGCTCTGCGATGAATTGTTTCTGGGCCTGGGCTGCGATCCCCTGGCCGTGACCTACAAGGAGAATCCCTGGGCAGGAGGCGGAAATGCTGGACCAAGCGTTGAATGCATGGTGGCAGGTCTTGAGCTGGCCACGCTCGTATTCATGGACTTAAAGGCGGTAGCCGAAGGGCCCATCGAAATCAAGGGAGAACGCTACGAGAAAATGCCAAATTACATCGTGGATACCGGCTACGGCCTGGAGAGGTTCGTCTGGGCTTCCAAAGGCAGCCCGACCATCTACGATGCCATCTTCCCCGGCATGGTCAGAAAGGTGGCAGACCTGGCCGGTGTAGAGCACAACCTGAATGATCCTGAATACTCGGAGATCTTCGCCCAGAATGCCCGGCTGGCGGGAATGGTGGACCTTGATGCATACTCCATGAAGGATCTGCGAGCCAAAATTGCTGGTAGCATCGGGATTTCGCCTGAAAAGCTGGAGAAGACCATCGAGCCAATGGAGCGCGTCTACGCCGTGGTCGACCACACCCGCTGTCTGGCATACATGCTAGGAGATGGCATCATCCCCTCCAACGTCAAGGCCGGCTACCTTGCCAGGCTGGTCATCCGCAGGACTCTGCGGCTGATGAAGGAGCTGGGTCTGGCTGTGCCTTTGGCCGAGCTGGTCCAGATGCAGATCTCGCAGCTGGATTACCTTGACTGGAAGGAGCGGTTTTCAACCCTCAAGGAGATCCTGGATCAGGAGGAGCAAAAGTATGCTGAAACCCTTGCCAAGGGAAAGCGGCTGGTGAAGAAGACCGCGGAGCACTTCCATAAGTTGAACCAGGCTATCCCGCTGCAAGATATGATCTCTCTCTACGACACGCACGGCATTCCTCCCGAGATCGCCCGAGAGTCGGCCCAGGAATTGGGCGCATCGGTGGAGCTGCCAGACAACTTCTACTCCTTAGTGGCCAAGAAGCACATTAGAGCAGAAGCGGAGGAAGCCCCTAAGCTCGTTCTTCCGGGCAAGACAGAGCTTTTGTTCTACGAGCATCCTTTCGAACAGGTCTTCCAGGCGGAGGTGCTGGACGTGGTGGAAGGCTCTGTGATTTTGGATAGGACTTTGCTCTACCCCGAGGGTGGAGGCCAGCCTGCCGATCACGGCACGCTGGAAAGTGCGGGCCAGGTCTTCCGTGTGGTGGACGTCCAGAAATCTGGCGACGTGGTGCTGCATAAGCTTGAGAAAGCCGACGGCCTGCAGAAGGGCGACCACGTTACGGGCAAAGTGGATATGCGACGCCGTCTGGCGCACGCGCGCCACCACACAGCCACGCACCTGGTGCACGACTCCGCGAAACGCGTGCTGGGAAGGCACATCTGGCAGGCGGGCGCCCAGAAGAGCGAGGACCGGGCGCGCCTGGACATATCCCATTACAAGCGCATCACAGATGCCGAGCTGAAGGCCATCGAGCTCGAAGCTAACCGGCGCGTTATGGAGGTTGTGCCAGTGGAAACCCGGTTCCTGCCGCGTGCCGAGGCGGAGAAGCTCTTCGGCTTTGAGCTTTATCAAGGAGGTGTGCCGCCGGGCAAACAAATCCGGGTGGTGCGCGTGGGATCGGACATCGAGGCCTGCGCGGGAACACACGTTACGAACACCGGGCAGATTGGGGCCATCAAAATCCTGCACACGGAACGAATTCAAGATGGTGTAGAGAGGATCGAGTTCGCTGCGGGCGAGGCGGCGGTGCGAGCCAGCCAGGAGAGGGACGATCTCCTCGCCGAGGCCTCGGACGTGCTGCGCGTTCCCGCCGAGCAGCTGCCAAAAACGGCCAGCCGCTTTTTCGAGGAGTGGAAGAGCCAGCAAAAGGAGATCGAGCGGCTGTTGGAGGATCTAGCCAGGGCCCGGCTCAAGACCCTGACCTCAGAAGCCCAGGACATCGACGGCCTTAAGGTCGTTGTGCAAAAGATGGGCGGCGCCGATATCGATGAGCTGCTGAAGGCGGTGTCCCTCTTGGCGGAGCAGGATTATGTGGCCTTGCTCGGCAGCGAGACGGGAAAGCTGGTGGCCGCCGTGGGCAAATCGGGGCTGGAGAAGGGCGTCAAGGCCGGAAGCATCATCCGGGCAGCTGCGAAACAGCTGGGCGGTGGAGGCGGCGGCAAGCCGGACCTGGCCCAAGGCGGAGGGCCGAAAGTGGAAAAGCTGGATGAAGCGCTGCGAGCGGGACAAGAGGCGATGAGGCCGGCCGTCTAGAGCTCAATGCCGCCTCGTGTTCCCAGGTTCCACTCGCAGGGCACGTTAGAATTTTGATAGTGTCCTTCAGCTCGTGCTATCTACGCAACTCCAGCACTATATTTACAATCGAGATGCTTATCAGGTTTAGAGTGGTGGCAGCGTACCAAAGATAGGACTCGTTGGTGGTGAGCAGCTTTATCCAGCCTGACCACAGCACGAAGCAGATGATGACAAAGGCTATCAATGTATCAATGGCTAAGAACAGCTTTGGTTTCCGGAAAAGCCGCCCGAGCTGGGCGATGGTGCAGAACTCAATAGGAGATTCGCGACCTGTCACGTCTAGGGACACCCTGACCAGATTCATTACGAGATCCACCGAGGCCCAGAGGATAATCAGCCCGCCGAAAAGAACTAAAAAATTTTGCTGCCCTGAGCCGATTCTTTCGCTCAGAACTCCGAAAAGGATCTTGAAGATGCAAAATGGAACGCCTATGGTCAATGCCTGGAACGCAGGTGTTTGAAAAAAACCGGTTTCTATCCTCTCTAAGCACTTAGGAACAAGTTGGTCGTTCATTCTCCTCCGGACATAGCCTTGTGAAAATTGTATCATACAATTATACATTGATGATATTTTAATCTTTGTCACGACTATAAATCACTAATTTTCCGTTGGTTAAATCTATGCCACATTTTCAGGAAACTTTATTAGTGTTGCGAATCAAATTTTAGTGATTAATATGGCAACAGACATAGAAAACTTGCTCAGGACCGCTTTTGACGAGATTAAGAAGGTGGTGACCGCAAATATCGTAATTGGGAATCCATTAAGCATCGAGGGTAAGACCATCATACCTGTGGTCGGCATGAGCGTGGATTTCGGAGGGGGCGGAGGCAGAAACCCCGAAACGGGAACAGGGGGAAGCGATGCCAGTGAAGGAGCCGGTCAAGGCGCCGGAGAAGGAGCGGGAGGCGGGTTTACCATAAAGCCCGTAGCTTTGATAATCATTGATAAGGGCGAGGTCCGGATCGAACATTTTAACCTCAAACATCTCAAGTTCGAAAAGTTCTCCCCTCAACCGGCCCTGGAAAAATCATTTCCCAAGTCAGAATAGATGCAAGAAGCAGGCTGTTTAGTCCTTATTTTTGTGGAGCGGAGAGCACAATAGAATAGTGGAGAGAACAAAAATTTACCATTTCCGCATCAGAGTTCCGTCGATCCGTGTGCATCCTAGACAAGATATATCATTTCCAACGTCGTGATGCATGCTATGCGTATCCACGAGCCCGAGTTCTGCAACCACATCGGCAAATACAAAAATATCCTCTACCTATGCCACCGCAATGCCGATCCCGATGCCATCGGAAGCGCTTTTGCCTTGCAGCAGGTCTTCGGGGGCGCAGTCGGTTCCGTGGATGATCTGAGCAGAACAGGCGAGAGCCTGGCAGGTGCCATCGGAGCTGATGTCGAGATCAACCCCAGAACGGAAGATCACGACCTGGTGGTGGTTGTTGACACGTCAGTCCGACTCCAACTGGGAGACTTCCACCCCTTGCGCTATGCGGTCATTGATCATCACTTGGACAAAGGACTGCTTGAGGACGCTGAATTCTACATCCAGAGGCCATCTAAATCCACGGCCGAGATCGTCTGGACGATCCTGAAGGAGAATGGCTGCAAGGCAAGCCGCGAGATGGCCCTGGGCCTGCTGGCGGGCCTGATCTCCGATACCGGGAGGTTCAGACGCGCCTCGCAGGAGGCTTTCCAAACGACGGCAGAGCTGCTGGAGGCGGGAGGATTCGACTATGAGGATGCGCTGCAAGCCCTTTCCGTTCCAGCGGACATCTCCCAGAGGATCGCCGTCCTCAAGGCTGCTACGCGAGCAAAAGTCGATAGGCATGGAGACTGGCTGATCGCTACTTCGGAGATCAACTCCTTCGAGGGCTCGGCTGCCATGGCACTAGTGGACCTGGGGGCCGATGTTGCCCTTGTAGCCGGAAAGCACATCGACCTATGTCGCATCAGTGCCCGGGCAGGTCGGGAGGCAGCAAGAAAAGGACTCAACCTGGCCGAGATCCTCAGGGAGATCGCTAGAATCCACGGTGGCGAAGGCGGCGGCCACAGGGCAGCGGCCGCCCTGGAGGCCAAAGGTGAGCCAAGCTCTCTTCTAAAGGAGTGCAGAAAAAAAGTGGCTGAAAGCCTTCGCTAAGCCTTTCGCGCCCGAGCTGCCGCCGCCTTCAGGGCCTCGATGCCCGGCAGAGGCTCGCCAGAGAGGTAAGTTATGCTCGCGCCGCCGCCCATGCTCACATGCGAGAACTTGGACTCCAGTCCTAGCTGATCGATGGCAGCCACGCTATGCCCCCCACCGGCGATGGAGTAGCCCGACTCTGTCGCCGCCTTGAGCAGCTCTGCCGTTCCCAGCCTGAACTTCTCCTTCTCGAAGATGCCTGTTGGCCCGTTCAGGACGGTTACTTTGGCTTCCCGCAGTTCTTTTGAATAATTGACGATGGTTTCAAGGCCTATGTCTGCTATGGGCAGATCGGTGGGCAGTTTATCCACAGCGACCTCGACACGCTCTCCGTTGTTGTTTAGAGCCACATCCACAGGCAGAGCGATCTTGCCCGGATAATCCTTGAGGAGCTTGGCTGCGATGGGAATCTGATCCAGATACTCCTGATCCTCTACGAACTTTCGATTGGCTTCGCCCACATCAATGCCTGCCGCCATCATGAAAACCGTGGCCACTACTCCGGAGGTCAGGATCTTATCAGCGCCGCCCCTGCTAAGGACGTTCTTGGAGACCTTTATTGAATCGTCCGCCTTAGTGCCGCCCAAGGCGAATACCGTGGGATGCTCGTGACCCTTCAGCCCCTTGTCCAGAGCCGTGATCTCCTTGTCCATGAGGAGACCAGCGATGCTCGGCAGTATCTCGGTGAAGCCAACTACAGAACAGTGAGATCGATGGGACACGGCGAAGGCATCGTTTATAAATAGATCGAATAGAGGGGCCAATTTCTTCACCATATGGCTCTTGGCATGCTCCGCAGGCGTTCTGTTCATGTTCTCTTCGGCATAAAAGCGGGTGTTTTCTAATAGCAAAACCTCTCCCGGCTCCAAGGACTTGATCGCCTCTCGGGCGTGAGACCCGAAGATGTCATCAACATAGGTAACTTCGCGGCGCAGCAGCCGCGTCGCCAGACGGGCATGAGCCTCCAGGGTGGTGAAGTCCTTCTTGCCGGCCCGGCTCTGATGCGCCATGAGCACTACACGACAATCCTCCAAGGCACGAAGCGTCTCCAAATGGCTTCTGATGCGCTTATCATCCAGGATGTTTCCGCTGGGGTCCATGGGGGAGTTGAAGTCCACTCTTACCAGAACCCTTTTATTATCAAGTATGACATCATCCATCGTGAGATAATCCTTCAACTCGGTTCCTCCGGTGGGTTGAGGGTTGATGCAAGGAATATATAGTCATTGCTAATTTGAGCAGAAGAGCGTACGCATCCATCCATTTCCGGTCCAGACGCATTAGCTAGACATAGCTGATCGATATCATAAGGGCTGTTATCCTTTTGCATCTAAGACAAACAAAAAGATGTCCTTCTAAGATTATTCACGGCAAACGTCGAGATAAATCCTTATACTGGTTCGCCAAAGCATCTCGAAGGAGATCGCAAAAGAGAACATCGTAGATCAATCACAGAGTGATGAGATGCATAAGGGAATTATGATTATGATCATGATGGCGGCGCTTCTCTTTGTTGGCGCTGCCAGCGGGGCGGAGTTCGGGAAGGAGCGCCCCATAGCCACCGTAGTCGGCTCAGAGCAAGAGCAGCCCGCCATAGACGGACATATCGTGGCCTGGTCGGACAACAGAAGCGGAAACTATGACATCTTCATGTACGACTTGGAGACCGGTCTGGAGAGATGGGTATGCATCAATCCGTTCTTCCAGCTAAATCCGGCTGTCTCCGGCGAGCGCATCGTCTGGCAGGACATGCGTTCTGGGAACGCAGATGTCTATATGTACGATGTCGTCAATCGCACGGAGTCCGCTGTCACAACAGCGCCGGGAAACCAGACTCAGCCGGACATCAGTGGTGACCGTGTGGTCTGGGCAGATGATCGGGATGGCACCTACAAGATTCATCTCTATGACCTCAAGACCAAAAATGAGCGGACGATCTCCTCGGGAAAGGGAGAGCAGATCGAACCCAAGATAAATGGAAGCAGGATAGTCTGGATGGACAAGCGCTCGGGTGATTTTGATGTATATCTATACGATATAGCCAGCGGCAAAGAGACTTCCATCTCCACAGGACCCAATGACCAGTCGTTCCCTTCCGTCAGCGGCAATATCATTGCCTGGGCGGATAACCGCACCGGCGAACCTGACATTGCCTTTCAGGATTTGACGAATCAAAAGACCACCATCCTCACCAAGCCGGGATCCCAGACAGATCCCAGAGTTTATGGGAATTACATAGCCTATCTGAACAACCACACGGATATCAATCTCTATAATATCAATACAGAAGAAGATTTTGCACTTGCTCCCGGGAGCATCAAGATGGAGCCTGCCATCAGCGATCGAGGTGTGGTCTGGACAGACTACCTAAGGGGTCCGAAGGACCCTGACATTCAAATGTACGACTTCAAGATCCTGGCCGATATATCGATAACCAGCGGGCCGTTCAATCACACCAACCCCTCCATCTCCGGGGATAATATCGTTTGGACGGACAACAGAAATGGTCACTTCAACGTTTATCTGTTCAACACCACTACACAAAAAGAGAGGAACATAACCAACGACGATTTTAACCACAGCAGCGCGGATGTCAGCGGCGACAAGGTGATCTGGACGGATAAGAGCAAGGGCAATCTTAATATCTTTCTCTATGACCTAAAGACGAACAAGACCCTGCAGGTCACCACCGATGCATCCGATCACCGTTATGGAATGATAGATGGCAACAACATAATCTGGATTGATAAACGCTCGGGCGGCGAGCAGATCTACCTCTATGACATCGCTCGGGGATCGGAGCGGCAGATCACCACTGTGAATTCCTTCAAGCTCTCGCCAGTGATCAACGGCGATAAAATCGTCTGGATCGATTCTAGGAACGGTCAAGACAAATGGGATGTCTACCTCTACAACCTCACCTCTAAAGAGGAGATTCCTATCTGCACCAACCTCGCCCGACAGGCCCAGCCTTGGATTTTTGGAAACACCGTAGTTTGGGCTGATGGGAGGAACAAGAACTGGGACATCTACACCTATAACCTCACCACCAAAACGGAGCGGCCAGTTGTGACCGACGCAGCCAACCAGGGCAGCCCCATGGTATATGGAGACTACGTCGCCTGGATGGACGTCAGACAGGGGGATCCTGACATTTACCTCTATGATATGAAGAAAGGTGTGGAACTGCCAGTGGTCACGCTGCCCATGCAGCAAGCACCCAATGATGGAAAAGGAGATCCAGACCAGGTAAAGCCGTACCTCTCCTCCAAGATCATAAGCGGTAACAAGATCGTGTGGATGGACAGCAGCAGCGGCTATGCCCAGATAAAGATGAGGTACATCCTGTCCGACCCACTGTTGCTATTGAACACGGACTTCCCTAGTACCAATGGCAGCCTGCTGATTTGGAGCGACAACAGGGGAGGTTACTGGAACATATACGGCTTTGATTTCTTCACCAGATCAGAAAAGCCTATCTCTCGAGGGAACTACGATCAACTCTACCCCCGAGCCTCGGGCGACAAGGTGGTCTGGTCAGACTACAGAAATGGAGACTCGGACATATACATGAAGAATCTCACCACAGGCGTCGAATCAGCCATAGTGACCGGCAAAGGGGATCAGATCTGGCCGTCAATCTCCGGCGACAGAGTGGTCTGGATGGACAACTCCAGCGGCAACTGGGACGTTTACCTACAAGATCTCACCAAGGGTGAAACTCTGCCCATTTACAAGGGAGCAGGCCAGCAGATGTATCCCATCATCAGCGGTGATCTGGTGGTCTGGCAGGACAATAGGAACGGCAACTTTGATGTTTACGTAAAAGATCTGAAATCAGGAAATGAGACCAAGCTCACAGGCGATGGAGATCAGGTCTATCCCGACGTCTCTGGAAATCTCATCGCCTGGGAGGACGGCAAGACTGGAGACATCGCTTATTACCTATGGGACAAGAAATGGGGCAAGACCTATCCCAGACCTGGGCTTCAGACCAGTCCTGTAGTCTCGGGCAAGTACATCGCTTACGTGGACGGCGAGGGCGCCGATACCTCCATTCGCAAGCTGGATACCAGCAACTGGGAGGATGTGCTGGTCCAGCCGGGCCCAGGGCAAGTCAAGCCCGGCATGGACCAAAAGCTGGTCTGGCTCAATGGCCTGACGGGCAGGCCCAGGTCGGTACCGGTTACCTCTGGCCAGACGAGCGTGATATGCAGGGCACCAGGTGATCAGAGCCATCCCGTTGTGGGAGGCAACGACCAGGTAGGATATTATGTGGCCTGGATGGACAATCGCACTGGAAATCCAGATGTCTACGTCTACAGTCTGTCCCAGGAGATCGAGCTACCATTAGCTGCGAGCCCATTTGAGGATATGTATCCAGATATCTCGGGAAATATCATAAGCTGGATCGCCAGAAATCCGTTGAACCAATACAACATCGAGAATTACTGGGCCATCAGGACATTCGATGTTGCCATCGACAACCGCACCGAGCTGGTATGGGGATTGGTAGAGCCTTCACCCATCTCCCTGAGCAATCAGTATGTAACCTATCTGGATAAGCCGGTAGCCAACTTCGGTTGGAGAGTCTATAAAAAGCTGCTCTTCGGCAAAGAGACCGCTCCCTCCATACCCCCCAGCGGCATGAATCCACGTGCTGGCGGCGATGTGGTCGTCTATCAGGACAGCAAGAACGGCAACTGGGACATCTGGATTTGGAAGCAGGGAAAGGACCCCGTTCAGCTTACCGACGGCCCGGGGGATAAGACCAATCCGTCAACTGACGGCCACACCATCGTATGGCAGGATAACCGAAACGGCAACTGGGATATCTATGCCTACGACCTGAACACCAGCCAGGAGATGCAGATCACTAAGAACAAAGCAGATCAGACCAACCCGGACGTGGAGAATGGCGTCATCGTATGGCAGGACAAACGCAATGGCAACTGGGACATCTACGTCTACGATCAGAACGTGAAGAAGGAGAAGGCCATCTGCGCCGACGCCGGGAACCAGACTGAGCCGCGCATAAGGACTGGAAGGATCGTCTGGACCGACGACCGGAAAGGAGGAGACAAGGATATCTACATCTACGAAAACTACA
>CAZPUO010000026.1:0-17268 GCA_964589745.1 uncultured Methanotrichaceae archaeon | reverse complement strand
GTTCCTGGTGATTTACTGATAACAAAAGACTAAGTATCTACTAATAATTAATACAACAAAATATGATGTATGTATCAATAATTAATAGTTTGAATATGAAATTCAAGCGCGCAGGGCCTCCCATGGCTCGCAGGAACAAGGCATTTGATCTTTTGAGTCCTGGGAGGGGCGCAACCTCCACTGATTCACCCAGTTCACTACTTCAACTTAATGCAAGCCACCAACTCTTTTGCACGTCTTTTCACCAATTAGATGGAAGCTTGATTCAACCGAGCATAGCCATATCCTTTGCTTGTCTTATCTGCCTGAGAAGCATTCTTTTAAAAGACCCTTTGTGTCTTCCACTTCCCGTTGGCATGGCTATGCTATCGGGTATCATGATCTGATGGATCTCCTCCATCATGCTTTCGGCAAGGTTGCAGCATTCGTCAGGGTCATTCGAGGAGATGCGATTTTCCTTGACAATTTCTTTCATAAGTATAGATAGCACATCTTCATTAAAAAATTTTTCTATGCTTGAAAATAACCGGCATCTTAAGAAAATCTAATAAATTTTTTAAATATACAGAGAAAATATATCACGGCAATACTCTTCCGATCGCATTTTTGCATTGCCAGCCAGGCGGTCACACTTTAATACTTCGGCGAATAATTATCGGTCATGCTTGAGGATCAGATCTTCTGCCCTTCCTGCGGTGCGAATAAAGAGCATGCTCTGATAAAATCCGGGCAGGAGAACTTAGTTCGTTGCGAAGAATGCGGAACCGTTCATCCTGTCCAGAGAGAGCGAGAGCGGCTCACTACTTTGAAGGTGATCGTCAACAAAGACGACATCTCCCAGCCATATATGATCAAGATTCCGGACCAGGAGGAGCTGTGCGTCGGCGAAGAACTGCTGGTGGATGATGCATCTCAGGACGTCGTCATGACAGAGATCACATCTCTTGAGACGGACAAGAGAGTGGAAAGGGCTCTCGCCGGATCGGTTAGAACCGTCTGGGCAAGAGCCATCGACGATGTGCCCCTGAAGATATCCGTATACAGAAAAGGCCGAACCCACCCCCTCAAGGTTTCTCTTCCCGGAAATGAGGTCTTCGAGTTGGGGGAGATAAGGGAGATGGAAGGGTTCAGGTTCACCATCGTCAAGATTAAGCTGCGGAAAGAGGGCTTCGCCGATGCCGCCGAGGCCAAAGACATCCTCAGATTGTGGGGTCGAGAGCTTTGAAGAAGGAAGACCTGCTGGAGGGCATGCGCGGCCGCATAAGCGAGACCGTCATAAAGGCCATGGCTCGCGTTTCCAGGGAACTGTTCGTGCCTGACCACCTTCGTTCCAGAGCGTACGAAGACATACCTTTGCCCATCGGATACAACCAGACCATCTCCGCTCCGCACATGGTGGCCATAATGTGCGACCTCCTTGATCTCGGAGAGGGGATGATGGTCCTGGAGGTGGGCGGTGGCTGCGGATATCATGCAGCCGTGATGGCGAATCTTGTGGGTTTGCAGGGCCACGTCTATTCCGTGGAGCGCATCCCGGAGCTGGTTGTTCAGGCCAGGAAAAACCTGATTGCAGCGGGCATAGAAAATGTGACCATGATCGAGGGCGACGGAAGCGTCGGCCTGCCCTCGCGCGCTCCCTACGATCGCATAAGCGTGGCTGCGACTGCACCAAATGTTCCAGATCCCCTCCGGCAGCAGCTAAAGCCGGGTGGAAAGATGGTCCTGCCCATAGGTATCGGCTTCCAGGAGCTGGTTTTGGTTACGAGGAAAAACGGCTTCGTTACGGAAGAGAAGATGGGCGTTGCCTTCGTTCCCCTTATTGGAGAATACGGTTTTAAAGAGTAGCCCCGCCAAGATCGCTATTCAAGTTGCATGGTTGACATCCCGGAACAATAAACCCAAGAGCCGAGATCCAGAGCTGAAAAGAGGATCTTGTAATTTGAGTGCAAAGCGTAAGATCGGATGGCAGTCCTAATATATCCGCCCAACCGATGGTTCAATCGAGATGAAGCCTTTAGCTATCATAATCATGGATGGCTTCGGCATAAGCCCTGAAAAGAAGGGCAACGCCATCGCCGGGGCACGTAAGCCTAACTTGGAGAGATTCTGGAAGAATTATGCCACCACCACGTTGGACTCATCGGGCCTGGCCGTGGGCCTGCCGCGAGGGCAAATGGGCAACTCGGAGGTGGGCCACCTCAACCTGGGCGGCGGGAGGATCGTATATCAGGACTATACCAGAATCAGCCTGGCCGTGGAGAACGGAACGCTTTACCAGAACCCAGTTCTGCTGGAGGCCATGGAGAAAGCCCGAAGCGGCAAGCTGCACCTAATGGGCCTGCTATCCGATGGTGGCGTGCACAGCCACAACACCCACCTGTACGCCCTTCTGGAGATGGCAAAGAAAAAAGGTCTGCAGAGAGTTTATGTGCATGCCATTCTTGATGGCAGGGATGTGCCGCCACGGAGCGCCCTGACCTATTTACGGGAGCTGGAGGAGAAGTTCAGGCAGATAGGCACGGGCAGGGTGGCTACGGTCTCGGGGCGCTACTATACCATGGATAGAGATAAGCGCTGGGAGAGGATTGAGCTTGCTTTTCGCTGCCTTGTCGATGGCAAGGGCTTTAAGGCAGAAACGGCCGAAAAAGCTGTGCAAAACGGCTACGGGCGCGGTGAGAACGACGAGTTCCTGAAGCCTACGGTCGTGGACGCTGCCGGGCTGGTGAAAGATGGAGACTGCATAGTCTTCTTCAACTTCCGGCCCGACAGAGCACGCGAGATCACCAGGACTTTTGCAGATAGCGATTTCAAGGAGTTCCCCAGAAAACCGATTCGGGTCTATTACACCTGCATGACCCAGTACGACGCCACCTTGGCGGTGCCCGTGGCCTTCCCCGCGCAAAACCTCAACGACACTCTGGGCCAGGTGATCAGCAGAGCCGGGCTTCGGCAGTTGAGGATCGCGGAGACCGAGAAGTATGCTCACGTCACCTACTTTTTCAATGGCGGAAAGGAGAAACCCAATTCAGGCGAGGACCGCGTCCTCATACCATCGCCAAAGGTTGCCACCTATGATCTCAAGCCTGAGATGAGCGCTTACGAGGTCAGGGATGAAGTTCTAAGGCGAATTGATTCCGGCAGCTACGATCTCATCGTCCTCAACTTCGCCAACCCGGACATGGTGGGCCACACGGGCATCTTCGAGGCCGCCGTGGAGGCAGTCGAGGCCGTGGATACCTGTGTGGGCAGCGTCGTTGATGAGATTCTTAAAATGGGAGGAGCAGCTCTTCTCACGGCCGACCATGGAAACGCGGAGAAGATGGTAGACGAGGCCGCCGGCCAGCCGCACACCGCCCACACCACCAACCCGGTGCCTTTCACTCTGATAATTGATGATGGTGTAAAACACAACCTGCGGGAGGATGGTATCTTGGCGGATGTTGCGCCCACCGCGCTGCAGCTTCTCAAAATACCTCAGCCGGAGGCCATGACAGGAAGAACTTTGATCTTAGCCTGAGATCATAAACTCTGATCGTAACACAAAAACATGAAATGCGCAAGAGAATAGAGCGGTTCCGCGAGTATCTGGAAGTAAGCAAGGCCCAGGAGATAGCCAGGCGTCTCTTTGTTATGAATGCTTTCGACGGGACACTCACCATCATGGGCGTGGTCATTGGGGCACACTTCGCAGGGGTGACAAATCCGCACATAGTAATAACAGCTGGCATCGGGGGAAGCGTGGCCATGGGCATATCTGGCGTGAGCGGAGCCTATCTGACGGAGCATGCCGAGCGCAAAAGGGATCTACGGAAGCTAGAGATGGCCATGCTCAAAAATCTGAAGGACACCCATTATGCAAGAGCCTCCGAGTTTGCGTCTTTTGTGGTCGCAGCAGTGGACGGCATAAGCCCGGCATTAAGCGCGGCTATTCTGGTCACACCTTACCTCATTGTCCCCAGGATCAGCATGGATTCGGCTTTTTTTGCATCTCTTATCCTTGGTCTGGCAGTGCTCTTCACCCTGGGGATCTTCCTGGCCAGGATCAGCGATGAGCGGCCAGCAGTCTCCGGCCTGCAGATGATCGTGGTGGGAATAATGACCATCATCATTGTGGGATTGCTGGCTCGCTTTTAGAGTCGATTGACCCTCCTCCCTCCGGCCAGAGAAGCATTTAATAGGGCGTCGGGCTTATTTTAAGAAAGGAGATAAGATGCCAGAAAAATGCCTCCGGCCCGATACAGCGTATCTTTTGCAAATCCTAGAGAGAATCATAGGTTTTGAGACGGTGGCTCCTCCGGGAAGCTGCTACAAAGAGATTGTGGAATACCTCTTGCCCATCTTCGAGGGCATGGGCTTCAAGACGGAGAAGCTGGTCATGCCCCAGGAGGTCTTCGCTGCCAAATGCACGGATCAACAGCTGGTGGGCGACCGTTTCAATCTAAAGGCCGACCTGAACGTTGGGGCCAAAGAGACGCTGGTCATCTACGCTCATTTGGATGTTGTACCGACCGGGAACGGCTGGGACACCGATCCCTTCCAGATGGTGGAGAAGAACGGAAGGATCTTCGGTCGCGGCGTCTCTGACTGCAAAGGTTCGATCGCAGCGCTCATAGCAGCCCTAAAGGCGCTTCTGGAAAAGGTCAAGCTGAAGTACAACCTCTGCATCCTCCTGACCACGGATGAAGAGGTGGGCGGCTACTCAGGTCTTTGCTACCTCACGGATCAGGGATTGGTCCGAGGGGACCTCATGCTCTGCATGGACGGTTTCTCGGACGATGTGGTTATCGGCAGCAACGGCGTCATCCACTGGGAGGTGGTCGTGCACGGCAGATCAGCCCACAGCGGCGCTAGCTTCATGGGCATAAATGCCGTGGAGAAGTCGCTGGCGATCATGGAGGAGCTGATGAGGCTCAAGAAGGTGGTTGAGAGTCGGCATTCACTGCTCCCGGCCAACTCCTCCCTGGAATCGCTGGGCAAAAAGAATCTCATTCCCGTTCTCAACATCACCATGATTCACGGAGGCATCAAAGATAACATCGTTCCGGACAAGTGCGTCCTGAGCGGGGACCGGCGCGTCATTCCCGAGGAGAGCATGGAAGAGGCCATGGCCGAGATCGAGAAAGCCTTGAAGCCTCTGGACACCGAGTACGACCTGAAGTTTTTCCCAGGATACCCGCCCATGAGCGTCAATCCCGATCACAGGTGGGTAGCGGAAGTGAGAGCGGCGGTGGAGAGGAGCATGGGATTTCTGCCCCGGCTCTCCGGAACTCAAGGAAGCCTGGATCAAGCTTATGCCACGGAGAAGACCAGAATTCCGACGTGCGTTTTTGGCGTTGGCCGCCAGCTGGAGAGCAATGTTCACAGCTCGAACGAGAATGTTCGCCTCACCGACCTGGAAGGATTTGGAAGGTTCCTCATCGAGCTTTTGCGAGCCTGATTCTCGGTGGCATGAAAGTCATATCCGTGGTGGGAACCAAGAAGACCGGCAAAACCACTCTGGTGACGGCGCTGATCAAATCGCTCTCCAAACACGGCCGGGTGGGCACAATAAAGAACATGGCCGGGCATCCCGTGGATCGCGGCGACACCAAGCGCCACTTCGACGCCGGCGCGGATGTCGTCATAGGTCTTGGCGAGGCGCGGCTAAAAGTGACACGCGAGCGGGGCGACCTGGACTCTGCTCTGGCCGAACTTCAGGCAGATGGCATGGACTTTGCTGTGGTGGAGGGCTTCAAGCACAGCAGTCTTCCCAAGTTCGTCATGGCGAATATCGATGTGCCAAACACGCTGCGAAAGGTAGCGCTTTCCGAAGTGAATGAGAAGCTGGTCGAGGAGCTGACGGAGACCGTCCTGGGATTGGAGGATTACCGGGCAGGAGCATAAGGTCCGGAGGGAAAGTCAGGTTGAATTTTGAATTAGTTTTGAATTAGATTTGACCTGCAATGCAAATTCTAACAGCATCTAACAGAAAACTTAAACATGAGAACCTCTATCTTCCTTCTGTAGGAGATGATTTGACATGGCTGATTGCGATCTTTGCACACGAGCCCGACCAACGCTCTTTCCCATAAAAGCGCCCGTTCACAATCTGAGCTATCCCGAGGGCGCTTACAAGGGCGTATGCGACATCTGCCTGGAGAATTTGGAGAAAGGATGGCAGGAGCGCTTCGGGCCAAAACCGGAAGCCAAGAAGTAAAATAATAGTAATAATAACAGGAAAACCAATATCTTTTTTGATCATTTGATCTGCTGGTTTAGCAGAGCAGCAGGCTTCGCGAACGAGGGAGAAAGCATGAGGATGCAAAAAGAGGAGAAGATAGTAGTGGTGCTGCTCCTCATGGCCCTGGGATCTCTGGCTGTGGCCTTTTGGGCCTTCGGCACTGAAGACGGAGCGCATGATGGCTCTTCGGTGGCCAAAAAAGACATCGGCCTTTCTGTGCAGGGCCTGGTACTGGAGGCGAAATCCACCAAGAGCGGAGGGAATCTTCTCCTTAAACTGGATTCGACACCCGTGCCAATCTTCATTCCCGCCAGCGCAGGAGCAGGGGAGGTCCAGAGCAAGGTCAAACCCGGCGACCGCGTAAGTATCAGAGGAACAGTCTCCGATTACCAGGGCGAAGAAGAGCTGGAGGTCGCAAGAGCAGCGGACGTCCAGGTAATATGAAACTAAGACTCAGGAAACCTGATCGATGCGAAGCAGATGATTTTTAACCTGTAGGATCGGAAAGGACGAAGCGGGAAGTCCCCATCGTTCACGGTGGGGATGAAAGCGGAGTCCTTCCATTAATTTCTGTGGCATCCAATAATCTAAGGATGATGCTATCATATGTTTCTCCTTTAGTTCCCCTAGTCTTCAAGCGTTCCCTGGTACTGGTTTTTAGCTGGATTACGGTAATCTTGTCTTCTACCATAAGTCTTATATAGTTTCTATGTCTTATATATAGCTAATGAGTGGCTTCGGTTTCTCAGTTCGGAGGGAACACCCGAATTTAGCGACTATTCGCCTATCCAATGACCTTTTGCGAGGAAATGGCTTGACTTTGGAACCTCTGCACGCAAGTTCCACTGAATGAAGGTCGTACCGAAAATTCCTGCAAAACGGTCGAGGAGCTAGAGGGCGATGATCCACTACCATGCAGAAGCAGTAGGAAGCCCCGCCCTTCAGGACGTGGAGGAGTTCACGATTATCTCACAGATATCCGTTCGGAGAGGAGAAATTGAAGGCGCTTGTCTTCGGCGGTACAGGCAGGATCGGCTCGGCCGTGGCCTGGGACCTTGCAAGCTTTGGTGGAGCTGATCTTGTAGGCATCGCGGGCAGAAATAATGATTCACTGCACAAGACGGTGGACTGGATCGGCAGCGACAAGGTTTTAGCTCATATTCTGGACATCGAGGACTCCAGTGCATTGCGAGAGCTGATGATGGATTACGACGTTGGCATCATCGCCCTGCCCGATAGAAAAAGCAGCTACAAGACCGTCAAGGCGGCCATCGAGTCGGGCTTGAATGTGGTGGACGTCCTGGAGGAGTACCACCGCAGGCCTGAGCCTTATGAGACGGAAGGCCTACAGATCCCGGCGGGCATGAGCCTGGAGGACTTTGGCGAGTCTTTGCACCGCGAGGCTTTGGAAAATGATGTAACCGTGCTGGACGGCATGGGCTTTGCTCCAGGCCTTTCAAATGTGACTTTAGGCGAAGGTATCAGGAAGGTTCGGGCCGACTGCGCGGTAGCGCGTGTGGGCGGCATACCCTCGAATGCATCGGCAGCGCGCCATCCCCTTCAGTACATGATCACCTGGTCCTTCGGACACGTGCTGCGCGAGTACATGGTCAGGGTTCGCATCCTGAAAGAGGGAAAGATAGCTGAGGTGGATGCAACCTCCGGTCGGGAGAGCTTCCGCTTCCAGGAATGCGGAAGGGACGAAATGCTTGAGTGCGCCATCACTCCTGGCATGCCCAGCTTTCTTTACACCCGCGGCAGCCTGAAAAACTTCGCTGAGAAAACAATCCGCTGGCCGGGCCACTGGCAGGCGATAGATGCTCTGAAGGAGTGCGGCCTTCTGGACCTGCAGCCTGTCAGCTTCGCGGGCGGAACCATCCGGCCCAGGGACTTCTTCCTCAGTCTGATCGAGCCGAGGCTTCGGCCGTTGCCTGGCGACGAGGATGTCTGCATCATGTGGAACACAGCCGCGGGGATTGAAAAAAGAGCGGACTATTTCATGTGGACCGTAGCCGATCCCGCCAACGGAATCTCTGCCATGGCCAGGGTGACGGGCTTCTCCGCGGCCCTGGCCGCAAGGCTGCTGGGAAATGGTGAGATAGAGGAGAAAGGGATAGTAGCACCTGAAGACGCCATCAAGGACGAGATCTACCAAAAGTTTATGCTGGACTTGGGGAAGAGGGGATTAGTTGTGGTAGAAACAGCAAAAGAAGTAACAGAAGATGCAGTAAAACCCTCTGGGAGATAAGGATATGAAGATCATCACCCTCCTCACCGACTTTGGCTCCTTCTACCCAGCGCAGATGAAGGGCGTGATCCTCACCCGGCTCAAAGATAAAGACGTCGCCTTCGTGGACATCGCCCACGACATCCCTCCGCAGGATGTGCGCGCGGGAGCCTTTGCCCTTCTCTCCTCTGCCCGCTACTTTCCTTCAGGAACTATCCACGTTGCTGTGGTCGATCCGGGCGTGGGCACGGGAAGGCTGGGCCTGGTGGTGGAGAGCGGAGGGCAGCTCTTCGTTGGCCCTGATAACGGCCTGCTCCTGCCTGCGGCTAAATCCCTGGGATCGCCTCAGGCTTACAAAATAGCACGCCGGTTCGAGGCCTCGAACACCTTCCATGGCAGGGACGTCTTCGCGCCGGTCGCAGCCCTCCTGGCTGCGGGCGAAAAGCCGGAGAGCCTTGGCCCGAGGGTCCGGCCAAAGACCTTGAGCTTTGGAGAGCCAAAGAGAACCGGCAGCGGGATTGAGGCGACCGTCATCTACACGGACCGATTCGGCAACCTCATCCTGAATATGCAAAAGCTTCCCGCATTTGAGGTGAGCCTGAAGAGAATGAAGCTGAAAAAGGTCAGAACCTACGCTGAAGGCCGCAGGATCGAACCGCTTATAACCATTGGAAGCCATGGGTTTGCAGAAATCGCGGTCAATCAGGGAAGTGCTGCTGAGGCGTTCTGCCTCAAAGCCGGTGACCGCATTGAGCTGGAGGAGATTTGACTTGTTTGGAATTGAGTTCGTGCCCGATGATTCCGTCCTGAAGATAGGCTACATGGCAAAGCTGGCAGAGGATGCAGGCTTCCAGAATATCTGGATCACAGACCACTACAATAACAGGGACGTCTGGACCACCCTAGCAGTTCTATCCCTATTGACCAACAAGATCCGACTGGGTACGGGAGTCACCAATCCTTACACCAGAAATGCGGCCATCACCGCCTCCAGCATCGCCTCCATAAACGAGCTCTCTGGAGGGCGTGCAACCTTAGGAATCGGCCCTGGCGACAAAGCCACCTTCGACAAGATGGGAATCGAGTGGGACAAGCCACTTTCCAGGGTGAAGGAGACAGTCCTCGCCATCCGAGCCTTCCTGGCCAGAGAGCAGGTGAATCAGGCTGGATTCAAAGGAGCGCAGATGGCTTTTGGCACTGGTAAGATACCCATCTACATCGGCGCTCAGGGGCCGAAGATGCTGGAACTGGCAGGCAGCATCGCGGACGGAGTCCTCATCAATGCCTCTCATCCCGACGATTTCAAGTTCGCTGTGCCCGTAATTCGACGGGGAGCGGAAAAAGCGGGTCGCAAACCCGATGACGTGCAGGTCTGCGCTTACGCCAGCTTCAGCGCCGACAAGGACCAGGCCAAGGCCGTGAACGCCTCCAAGATAGTGGTGGCCTTCATCGTGGCCGGCTCGCCGGAGAACGTTCTGCAAAGGCACGGCATCGGCATGGACGAGGCCAGGAAGATCTCCGGCGCTCTGGCTAAATATGACTTCAAATCAGCTATGGAGGCCGTGACACCCAGGATGAGCGAGGCCTTCTCCGTCTCCGGCAACCTCCAGGATTGCCGGGCACGTGTGGATGAACTTCTCAAGACGGGCGTTACCCAAGTGGTGGTGGGCTCGCCCATCGGGCCGAATAAGGAGAATGCCATCAAGCTGATTGGAAAGCAGGTCATCGGCAAGTAGGCCTCAGACAGCGAGCCAAATATGCCATGGACTGAGCGGTCATTAAAGTAGATCGTCAATCGGGGATTTGGGGGACAAAAGCTTATGCGCGGACTCTACATCGGGCGCTTCCAGCCCTATCATCATGGTCATCAAGCGGTGCTGGAGAAGATCGCAGGGGAGATGGACGAGATAGTAATAGTAATAGGAAGCGCTCAGGAGAGTCATACTCCGGAGAACCCCTTCACAGGCGGAGAGAGAATGGAGATGATCTACGCAGCTTTGGGGGATGGTGATTTGAGGAAAAGGTGCTGCGTTATTCCCATGCAAGATGTCAATCGTAATGCAGTTTGGGTTTCTCACCTTCAATCTATGGTCCCTCGCTTTGATGTGGTCTTCTCCAACAACCCTCTGGTGGTCCAGCTCTTCTCTGAGGCAAAGATCGAAGTAAGAAAGCCGCTCATGTACCAGAGAGATATGTATTCAGGGACGACCATTCGCAGGCTGATGCAAGAGGGAGGTGATTGGCCCGCCCTGGTGCCGGAAGCCGTAGCATCCGTCATCACCAGGATCGGAGGTGCCGAACGTCTGATCCATTTATCAAAGAGCGATAATACCCATAAACGGTCGGCTGCGGAAATATGAAACAATGTTTATGGATGTCTCTCTGGAACTGATTCCAGAGACCCGATTTTTGCGAATCCATTTTTTGTGAATTCACTCAGGTGGGTCGATAATTCTTTTTATTGTTTTCGACTTTCATTCACTTGCAATCAAACGCAGGTAGCATCCCCGCTCGATAATTATGTCCCATAAACTTAATATGTTTTCAGGACTTATCTATAACTGTTATCTATAAATGTTCGGTTTCTTCTGGATGTGATTGATATGGCAGGAAATATGGATGAATACATTCGGCTGTTCCGAGAGTCTCACGTAGAAGATCAACAGACCCTGTTCAGAATTCATTTGATTATTTTTGCGTTGGTCAACATCAAATGGGTGATTCTGAATGTCCTCTTCGTTCCCTCAAGATACCGCTGGCTCATGTTTTATCCAATTATAGGCTGGGGCGCTCTGGTCTTCGTTCACTGGTGGTTCTACGTCAGGAACGTCGGCAGACTATGCAGGCTCAGGGAAGAGAGGGCCATCTCCAAAATGGTACGGAAGGCTCCCGTGGACTGAACGCTTTCGATTCTCGTGATTTACGAAGATTTTTGAAACATTGAAGGTCGAGGTGTAGGTAATGGCTTCAAACTTGGAAGAATATAAGAGGATGTTTAGGGATTTGCATGTAGAGGCCGAAGAGACGCTCTGGGGCATTCATGTATTGATCTACGTGATAGTAAACAGCCTATGGGTAATGCTGAACATGCTTTTTGTGCCCTCGAAATATCGCTGGATAGTGCTGTATCCTCTCATCGGATGGGGAGCCATGGTCTTCGTCCATTGGTGGTTTTATGTCAAGAACGCAAGCACGCTTTGCATGCAAAAAGAGGAGCGGATCGAGGGCAAGGTTGCTACAAAGACGATCAAACCGGAGTGAAGCGGCCTGGGGTCCGGCACCTTTCACATCGTTAAATCTTTTTTTTGAAATTTTTTTCATTAATCTCGGCTCATCGGCTCTCCAGGATTCCATCCGAGAACCTATTTATCCGCTCCGATGCATATCATCTAAAGATGGTGATTTTAAAGATGGTGATTTTAAAGATGGTGATTTCATGAATTTTGAGCACGTCCCGGGAAAGGATAAGGGCAAAATCACTCTATATGCGTTAAGTACTTGCATATGGTGCAGGAAGACCAAAGAACTTCTATCAGAGCTAGGCATCGCTTTCGATTACATTTATGTTGATTTGCTGAAAGGAGAGGGTAAATCCAATGCAGTCGAGATCGTCAAGCACTTCAATTCCAGCGTATCTTTTCCGACGCTGGTGATTGGAGAAAAAAGCATTGTGGGATTTAGAGAGAAGGAGATCACGGAGGCACTTGCAGGATGATTGACGGTTTCCAGGAGCCGACCGAAGAAGAGGTGGATAAGCTCTATGCTCGCCTGGAGAGGGAAGCTAAGCAGGGAGGATACAACCTCAATCCCGATGCAGAGTTTACCAGAAGCCTGGTTAGAGGCCTGATGGTAAACGAGAGGAGATACGAATACAGAGCTTGCCCCTGCCGGCTGGCCGAGGATGACAAAGAGCAAGACCTGGATATCATTTGCCCTTGCTACTACAGAGATGCAGATGTAGCGGAATATGGAGCCTGCTACTGCGCGCTTTACGTCTCCGGAGCGGTTCTGAAAGGCGAAAAAGAGTTCGGCTACATCCCAGAAAGAAGGCCGCCTGCAAAAGAGAGGCAAAAGTTCAAACCAGCAAAGGCAAGCCTGGCGGCCAGACCTGTTGGACTGTCCGTGCCTGTTTGGAGATGCTTGGTCTGCGGCTACCTCTGCGGCCGAGATGGCCCTCCTGAGATCTGCCCTATCTGCAGGGCCAGCAAAGAGAGGTTTGAGCGATTCATTTAGCTATTCTCACATTTTGCTGTACTGCAAAAGTGAAACCCGCAAAAATTCAAACCCATAAAGGTGAGCCATGAAGGAGAACAAGAAGGCAGAGCTGAAGGTAGCAGGCATGGTCTGTGCAGCCTGCACTGCGGCTATCGAGAAGGCACTCAAGAACCTGGATGGCGTTGCTCTGGCCCAGGTCAATCTGGGCACTGAGATCGCCTCGGTAGAATACGATCCCGAAAAGCTCAGGCTTTCCGACATGGAAAAGGCGATCAGAGATGCAGGTTACGATGTGATCGATGAAAAGGTCGTGTTGAAGGTAGGCGGCATGGTCTGCGCCATGTGCGTGGGCGCTCTTGAGACCGCTTTCAAGAAATTGGATGGTATCGCCGAGGTCAGAGTAAACCTGGCAGCAGAGAAAGCATACATCACCTTCAATCCCAGGATGGTCACGCTCAAAGATATGGAGAAGACCATTGAGGATACCGGCTATCAGTTCTTGGGAGTAGTCGGTGAGGAGGCCGCAGCTGACCGGGAGAAGGAGGCTCTGGAAAAGGACCTGGCAGACAAGAAGCGGCGCATAATCATCGGCTTTGCCGTCAGCCTCTTCCTCATGGCTCTGATGTATCTGCCCCTGCATTACATCCTTCCCATGGACATTCTCATGGTCCTGCCCATGAATTTCATGAACCTTCTCATGCTGGTAGTATCCGCACCTGTCTTCGTCTACGTGAGCTATCCCATCTTCAAAGCTGCCGCGCGGGCGCTTCGCAACCGTAATCTGGACATGGATGTGATGTACACCATGGGAATCGGCGTAGCCTACGGCTCCAGCATTCTTGGAACCTTCGGGATCGTGCTCACCCCGAATTTCATGTTCTATGAGACCGCGGTCATGCTCGCCTCTTTCCTGACGCTTGGGCGCTATCTTGAGACAAGAGC
This sequence comes from uncultured Methanotrichaceae archaeon, assembly GCA_964589745.1. Taxonomy (GTDB): domain Archaea; phylum Halobacteriota; class Methanosarcinia; order Methanotrichales; family Methanotrichaceae; genus Methanothrix. The sequence continues at coordinate 3,664 of CAZPUO010000026.1, read as the reverse complement.
CAAAGGCAGCACCTCTGAGGCCATCAAAAAGCTGGTAGCCTTGCAACCCAAAAGGGCGACGCTCCAAAAAGACGGGCACGAATTTGAAGTGACTGTTGAGGAGATCCAGGCTGATGACCTGATTTTAGTAAAGCCGGGGGAAAGAATCCCTACTGACGGCCAGGTCGTGGATGGTCAAAGCTATGTGGATGAGGCCATGATCACAGGGGAACCGGTTCCTGCCCTGAAGGAAAAAGGCCAAAGCGTGGTAGGAGGAACCCTCAACAAGAACGGAGTTCTCAGAATCAGGGCCACCAAAGTAGGCAGAGATACAGTCCTGGCGCAGATCATATCCCTGGTGGAGGAGGCACAGGGGTCGAGGCCGCCCATCCAGAGAATTGCCGACCGCGCTGTCAGCTACTTCATCCCCACTATTCTTACTATCGCTTTTGCCTCTTTCGTTTACTGGTACTTCTTTGCCCACAATACCCTTCTTTTTTCGCTGACCGCCCTCATATCCGTATTGGTGGTGGCATGCCCCTGCGCCCTCGGCCTGGCCACTCCCACAGCCGTTACGGTAGGCATCGGTCGGGGCGCGGGACTTGGCATCCTCATCAAGAGCGGCGATGCCCTGGAAGCGTCAGAGAAGCTCGATACCGTCGCTTTCGACAAGACCGGCACCCTTACTGTGGGTCAGCCAGAGGTCACAGATCTGGCAGCCTTCGGCACAGACGAAAAGGAGCTCTTGAAACTGACGGCGTCTGCGGAGAGGAACTCGGAGCACCCTCTGGCTGAGGCAGTGGTCCGGAAGGCCAAGTCGGGTGGGATAGATTTTGCCAGTTCCACCGATTTCGAGGCCCTGGCAGGAAAGGGAGTTTTGGCCCGGGTTGATGGGAAAAGCGTTGTAGCAGGAAACAGAATGCTCTTCAAAGAGAAAGGCATCGACCTCCCACCAGAGGTTCTTTCCAGAGCAGTGAACTATGAGGAGCAGGGAAAGACGGTTGTGCTGGTGGCACTGGAGGGCGGAGCCTATGGGATTGTCGCCGTTGCAGATAGATTGAAGGACTCGGCTCCTGGGGCTGTGGCTGAGCTGAAGACGATGAAGCTCAACGTGGTTATGATCACTGGGGACAATGCCCGCAGCGCAGCCGCAGTCGCCAGCCAGCTTGGCATAGAGCGGGTTCTTTCTGAGGTTCTGCCCGAAGAGAAGGCGGAAGAGGTTAAGAGGCTGCAACAGAGAGGAAGCAAGGTGGCTTTTGTGGGCGATGGCATCAACGATGCACCGGCGCTGGCGCAAGCGAATGTAGGCATCGCCATCGGCAGCGGCACGGATGTTGCCATTGAGGCTGGAGAGATAGTATTAATAAACGATGACCTGCTTGATGCCGTGGCATCCATCCAGCTCAGCCGCAAGGTGATATCCAGAATCAGGCTGAACATCTTCTGGGCTTTTGCCTACAATGCAGCGCTCGTCCCCGTGGCTGCGGGAGTGCTTTATCCCATCTACGGCATAACCTTCCGGCCGGAGCTGGCTGGTCTGGCCATGGCACTCAGCTCTGTTACTGTGGTCTCGTTCTCGCTCCTTCTCAAAAGGTATATACCTCCAGCCAGACTAAAGAGAAAGGCTAGAGGTTGAAAAAAAAATGGCAATAGATCCGGTATGCAAGATGACCGTCGATGAGAAGACAGCCAAGCTCAAGAGCGATTTTAAAGGCAAGACCTATTACTTTTGTGCACCTGGATGCAAGAAAGCCTTCGAGGAGAACCCGGCCAAGTACCTGGGAAATCCAGGCCCCATGGGATGCGGTTGCGGCTGCCGCTAAAGTTTCCCTCTTCTATTTTCTTCCTTCCAGGGCCTTTAGCCTAATCTCCAGTGCCTCTACCTTCTGGTGCAGCTCGCCAAGGAGACCCTCCAGGCGGCACAGTCTCTCCTCGCTGTCTAGAGTGGGGCGAGCGCCATAGGTCGGCTTGCGCAGCATATCTTCTTTATACTCTTCGACGATAGGGTTGTCCGATTCGCGCAAAATCGCCCCGGAGGGAATCAGTTCTTCAGATTTATCGGCCATGGTCATCTCACCTTGGAAAGAAATAGATCCATTCCGGATCCCTAGGTTTATTATCACCTTAAGATATTTTAACTCGCCGGATTGCGGACGATATCGCTGACAGCGCCAGCCAGAGTCCAGACGTACCACGACTACGTCGATGGCAGCCTCGAAAAGTCGAGGCATAGTCGGAACAGCGTGAGTACCGCCCTTCCGACTTCGTCGGAAGAATCCGGACGAGAGTCCGGATACCGCGAGAGGTTAACGATTTTTGGAGCCGATCGCTATATTTATATGCGGATATAGTATACTATTATGATTAGCACTACTATTGCTGCCAGAATTATAGCCATTCCTAGCTTCGATGGACACATATTCTAATAATTAATCATGTGCTTGCGTAGATAGTTTTCGGTGCGGGAGTTGGGATCGTCTGTGCATGATCACATAGATCCTTGGAGTGCGGCTTCGCTCTATGGCTACTTGGAGCAGTTTGGCAAGGAGCTTCAGCACTTCCTTAACCACGACGTCGTTGACTGGAGCAACCCGATCCAGCTCAATGGAATCGGAGGTCAAGGAAACCCGGTCAAGGAAAACCATCCGTCCTATGCATGCTAGTGCCGCATAGTGCTTTCATTATGCGCTATTCCCTGGGTTGCCCGGACTACCCACCCGGGCAATGGCATAGCTCGAAGATCCCGTTTTTAAGATTTTTCGGTCCTGCAATGTTCTCGCGACATTCGCGGCAGCATCAGCGTCCTCGTTCTGGCCTAGGGCCAAGAGCGCTTTGCTCTTTGCCATAAGGGCGTTGGAATTCTGCGGTTCGAGCTGCAATAAGGCGTCATAGGCATTTATTGACTCGTTGTACCTGCCAAGGAAGTAAAAGGCATTGCCCATGTTGAACCAGCCATCAGTGAGTGATGGATTGAGTTTGACTGCTTCGGCATATGAGGCTGCAGCTTGTTCATATGAACCAGCCAAATAGCTGCTGTCGCCCTGGTTCATCCAATAATTAGCATCGCAGCCTGTCGATTGGCTAATTGCAGAGGTCGCAGAATGCTGAAGTGATAGATTGAGTGCAGGCGTGCTGCCGTAACTATAAAGCGGCATAGTCTGGTATGGCGGAATAGTCTGGTAAAGCGGCATGGTCTGGTAAAGCGGCATGGTCTGGTAAGGTATCTCACCACAATAATTCATGAAATAGTATACTTCCTCATACCAATGGTATTGTTCTATATCTGCCAGACTAGGATAGTACCAATAATCACAATCGTCATAACTGCAAGACGCCAAGCACGTAACCCAGGATGGTTCCATGAACATCCACGTCATGGCAAGAATCAGCAATAAAGAGAATTTTTTATCTACTCTCACAGGCATCCCTCCCTACATATCTGTTCTGCTTTGTCTATATCGATATGTTCGATGCTTGTATATAATTGTGATAGCGACCTCGGACTGTGTTCATCATTTCGATATTTGAGAATTCTCCATTTAAGTCTGACTCTCAAACCGGGATACCTGTAACTATCCGCTATCAACCTCAACTTTGATATCCAAAAAATCAAACCTAAATTATTGTTTTAGTTAAGAACTTATTAAAGTAATTTTAATTGTAGAAAAGTTATAAATAGCATAGG
>CAZPUO010000025.1:14169-17341 GCA_964589745.1 uncultured Methanotrichaceae archaeon | reverse complement strand
TAATTACGTTTTTTTGGGAGATTAATCTCAACCAGGGGCACATCCTTGAGGAAAAAGGTTGAAATTAATTTATTGCATTAAGACCATTAATAATTTAAGTTAGAATTGCGGCTAAGCCTGATGAGAAGATTGATGAAGATATTCACTGGAGGGGAAATCATTGAGGGCGAGATAATTGCAGAAGAGATCATTGGACTTGAAGGGGAGATTATATCAATCCTGATGTCATGCCAGTAAAACGGTGTGGCAACAATGAACTACTGGGAGATGCAAAAATCCTTCTGGAAAACGCCAACTGGAATAGCGATTTGGGTTGTATTGCTGGCGGCCATGCTGGGAGGGAGCCTGTTGGCGCTTAACATTTTTGTCTCTCCCTATCCGGTCATCGAGTTCTTCGATGCCGAGCCCATAGTTATCGGCCTTGGAAACGCCTCTAACTTGAGCTGGAGCGTGATTGGCGCAAGCGAGGTGGAAATCGATCAGGGTATTGGTCAAGTTGAACTCAAGGGTTCCAAAGGGGTGTCGCCGCAGCAGACTACGACATATACGCTGACGGCGGTGAACGGGACCAGAAGCAGATCCAGGGACGTCCAAGTGATCGTGAAAACATGAATTGGCTCATTCTCGTAGTATCCGCGCTCGAAAAGGAGAAGAGGCTGGCTTCTCAAATCAAGGGCCCAGTCGCGGTGTTAAATCAGGTAACAATGATTGTGCCTTTCATGGATGGAGTTGAGACCTCGGCATAATTGTAGGTACCAGTCTCATTGAATGTATAAGAGAAGACATCTCCTCTGTTCAATCCTGGGGATTCGAAGCTATCTGACTTGATCTTATAGACCATCCTATCCGCGTTGAGCCAGGTCACAGTTGTTCCTTTCTCCACGGTCAGACTTGAGGGTGAGAAAGCATAGGACTGGATGAGGACCTGAGCGGTTTTCGTACTTGAAGGCGAATTAGCCTGCTCTGCCAGACACGGGCTTAAGAAAAGCATCAATCCCGTAGCTACAACCATAGCTGCCAATGTGAAGGATACAAGGCTTATTTTCCTCATAAAATTCCTCCTTTATTTTATACATCGTCAGAAACTATTTAAGGCTTCCTCAGGTTATTTTTGAAAGTGTAGATTTTAAACCTATCACATTACTGCTTGCAGATGTGCTAAAGAAGCTTGGCTATTCGATTGGTAAGTTATCGGTTGACCACAAAAAAAAACGATAACTATTATAAATCAAAATATTGGAGCGTTCCCGTTCTATGAGCTGCGCAGAACTGGGCTGGAGTATGGCACAAAATTTAATATGTATCGAGAGGATATGAAACTGTTACCAAGACAAGTAAAGAATAAGGCCAAAAGCAGACCATCAAGTTGTCACAGATACCAATGGCTCAAAGGGGGTTTGTAGGACGAGAATACTATCACTATCATTGATTTTGTTAATCCTGATGCCAGTCATAGGATGGGCCGCCCAGGATGAGGCCTATGGAGTTGTCACCAACGTCGTGGATGGTGACACTTTTGATGTAACCATCGAAAAGGCCGATTCAAGAATCGCATCCAGTGTGGAGCGCGTCAGGTTGGCAGATGTTAACTCCCCTGAGATGGATACTGCACAGGGCCCCTCAGCTAAGGATTTCACCTTTGCCGTTCTGATGAACAAGAGAGTTTACATGGACATCGACGACCTATCGGGCAATGGCCGCGACGAATATGGCAGGCTGATCACAGTCGTTTATCTCACAGGATACTACGGCCAGCCCTTGGCCTCACCCAACTTCAACCGCATGCTGGTTGACTCCGGACACGCTGTCCTGGATAATTTCACCAACAACGAGTTCAACCCCAAGGATTGGTGGTCCGAACGGAATCCCGGGTCGATGGTTGAGCCGCTGGAGGGTCTGCTGCAGGACATTCCCCGCCAGCTTCAGAAGTCGTCTGGGAATGAACTTGACAAAGAAGCAAGAGCGGCCTGGGACTGGATTTATGGGCAGGCATCAATCCGGATGGCTTCGAATCTAAAGGCCTAAGAGGCTGACAGGCAAAAAAGCGCAAGGGCCTTGCCAGACGACTGTTGAAGCACTATTCGGTTGGAAATCTGACCCTATTCCATTGCATGAGATTTTTCTGTTTTATTATTTTGATTCAGTTCAAAATTCTAACCTTTCCAGGCGACGAGTTTGAATGATTAGAGCATAATGAAAGCTGAGGATTGAAATTAATTCAAGACTTTATAATTTTTCTCAGTCGTAAAAGTTATAAACTTTAAAAAATATCAGTTAATGTATGAAGGACATCGCTAGATCTAGGACTACTTACTTCAGCCTGGTCCGTGAGAACTTAATGGAGAAACATCCCAAGATATTCAGCCTCCTCCTGATCTTGGCGTTGATCTCATTGACCGGCCTGGCCACCTTTCTCGTATCTGATATCCTGTCCTTCGGACCATACTCTGTCCACAAAGGAGCAATGATTGGCCTCGATCTTCAGGATAGAGGAAAGAGCATCCTGTCGATTCTTAGCGAAAATGCAAAGGGCACGAACAGAATCTTTCAGGACCTGCTCGGTGAGCCGAGTAGGGGAGGCTCCGGCTGGCCTGCGGGTGCAAATTTATCCGAGAAAGAGAGTGAGCTGGATCTCCCGTCCATGAATAATTCCGAAAAGGCAAAAGGCACCCTTTCTAGAGTAGGGAACCTTAGCCCCCAAACAAATTCGTTCAATTCTTCGCGAATTGTAACTTCATCCTCACAAAGCCAGATTTATCGAATCGACACGAATGGTGGCACAGCATCGAGCGGCGGCTCAGATGGGCAAACCAAGAAGAGAAAAGTGAACTCTTCGAGCAGAAAAAATGAATCCCCTGTCACAGGTACTGATTTCTCGAAATCTGCAAAGGAAAGCTCGATACAGATAAATCAGACACCTGTTAATGCAACACAGCAAATACAGATATTGATTAATCAATCACAAATGAATCAATCACAGTCAAATGAATCTCAGTTTATTCAGCCACCAAACGATTCTCTGATCCGTACTTCAACAAATGAGTCTTCGATAGCTCAGCCGCAACCCTCAGTTCCAGAGACCGCTCAATCGCAACCTGCAGATCCACAGACCCTTCAGCTGCAGCCAGCTGAATCACAGGTAGCTCAGCCGCAACCCTCAGTTCCACAGACC
>CAZPUO010000025.1:0-14069 GCA_964589745.1 uncultured Methanotrichaceae archaeon | reverse complement strand
AGATCCACAGACCCTTCAGCTGCAACCATCGGAATCACAGGTAGCTCAGCCGCAATCTCCCAAAGCGTCCAGGATTGAATTCCGCTCAGAGACCCAAAAGACGAAAGGAGATGCTGGAAAAACGAGTCGCATAACCACTCAGTTGAGCAGAACTCAAAAGAATCTGGAAAATTCCAGAAATCAGCGGATAACCGAACGGAGTAGGCATGTTTCGAGCCCGACGAAAAAAACAACTACGTCTCGAACAAATCAGCGATCGAGGAGGCCCTCTAGTTAGATCAAAATGGACATAAGGCCCAAGTAGAACGATATGATATAAAAAAGGAGCCTGAGGTCATGCAGGAAGCCAACAATTCAAGAAAATGCATGATTCTCAGCCTCAGCTACACATTTTTTCCGGTTCATCTTGATAGCAGCAGAATCTTGCTTTGATCGTATGAGAACAATGATACACGCATGATCAGCAGCGTTAGAGACCGTCACGCCATTCGCAGGCTGCGCAATTCTATCGGGGGATGGGATCGTCTGAAAAGAGAGGCACGCTAATTGATAATCACTCGACCGGAGATACTTCGGTTGTCGAACCAGAAAGTGATCTAAAAAGAAGCGAAGTTCAATCCGACATGAACGCTGACTTCACCACAGCTCACAAAAGATGTGAGCAGAGATTAACAGGCCTGAAGCTTTTGGATTCCATGGAGGAAATGGCAATCAAAATCAAGGCTCATTGATTGCGAGTCTAATTCTACTGAAAATATTTATACATAAAGCAAACATCACCTGCTTCACATATCTATAAATCAAAAGACCAATTATGGGTTAGAGTAATTAAAATCTTAGACAAGTTTAATAGTATGCTGGTCATCAGGTACAATATCTCCTTGTAGTTATGGCTTGCTAAGCTAGCATGTAAACTCAGCGCATCGTCCGAAATAAGAATCAGACAAAGGGATAAATTTGGATTGGCTAACTTTCGCCTTCTTGGGCACGATCTTCTTTTCTGCAGCTGGAGTGCTTGATAAGCTACTCCTCGGCAGCTATGCGAACGATTCCAAAGCCTATATCGTCTGCCAGATCTTTGCTCAGCAGCTATTCACCATCCCCGTGATCATAATAGTAGGTGCGAATTTTGTCTATCCCGAATCCCTCTACGCCCTCCTCTTTGGATGTCTGCAGGTCCTTCCTTCCATCTTTTTCTTGCGAGCTTTGCAGGTCGAGGAGGCATCGAAGGTCACCGCCCTGGAGTATGTTTACCCCGTGTTCGTCTTCATAGGCTCCGTACTCCTTCTGGGAGAGGTGCTGGAGCCAAAGCACTGCGCTGGCGGGCTGCTGCTCCTGGTCGGCTCTCTTCTCATATCTTACAGAAGCAACGATTCGAACAGCTCAAAAGGCTCGGCAGGCCTCATGGCCCTATCTCCGGCCATCAAGCCCTTCATGTCTTACTGGATCTTGACCGCTGTTTACTATCTTTCCCTCAAGTTTCTCCTCGTTTCCATCGACGAATGGCATCTCTACGCCTGGTCTTCCTTTGGTAATCTGGTGGCAGTCGTGCCTCTTATGGCCATTCCATCCACCCGTCGCGAGGTTATGGGCTTCTTTGCCGGAGGGAGCTACGCCATCGGGGCATTGATCTCAGAGGAGACCTTCCAGTTCCTGGGAATCATATTCTCCATCTTCGCCTACGCCCTTGGGTCAGTGACCCTCGTTTCAAGCGTGGGAGCCCTTCAGCCTATTTTGACAGTGTTTCTGATCCTAGCACTGGGCCTGCTTACGCCGAAGTTGGCAAGAGATATGAACGAGAGGACTGACCGGAGGGCATTGATGCAAAAATCCCTGTCCTTCATGATCGTGCTGGTGGGTATCTATTTTGTGAGCTGATCATGATCTCATCGCGGCTAGCAAGTTTTCTGCCGATCGATAAGTTTCCGGACGCCGGTTATTCAACAGATCGGTACAAGAGCGAAGAGCGTGCCTGCGAATGGTCACTACAACTTCGCCCGGCATGAGGTTTCCTTTGTAGCTTATGATAGTTTATGATAGTTAATCCGTTTGCATGATAGCATGGCACTGCGAATAGATGGCCGGGAATACAATGTCGGCGAAGGTGCACCATAAAACCTAAAGATGAGATAAGGACAATCTATTGACAGCCGGATGGTTTTGCGAACTAGCGGGAATAGGTAGCCCGGAAAGTTCTTTAAGGCCCCTTGCATTGCAGCTTTCGGTCCCATGCCTGATAAGAAATCCGCCCCGCGGAGGAGAACGGCCAGCCTGCTTCTCCTGATACTTCTGGCCCTCCTGATAGCTATGGCCTTAAGAGCAACTATCCTGGATGCGCAGACCGTCTCTGATTCAGCTAGCTCCAGCTCCATTCCGGTCTTTGGCTACAAAATAATCAAAATCTATCCTCACGACACCTCCGCCTTCACCCAGGGGCTGGTCTACGATAGAGGAGTGCTCTACGAAGGAACGGGAGAATACGGCCAATCAAGTCTGCGACGGGTTGATCTTGATACCGGCCGGGTTCTGAAGCAGACCAGCCTGGCAGGCACTCTATTCGGGGAGGGCATTTCCGTCTGGAAAGACCGGCTGATACAGCTTACCTGGAGGTCGGGCATCGGCTTTGTCTACGATAAAGAAAATTTAACAAAGTTGGGTGACTTCAAATACCAGACCGAAGGCTGGGGAATAACCTCAGACGAGAAGAATCTGATCATGAGCGATGGCACGGAGACGCTGCACTTCCTTGATCCAGAGACTTTCGAGGAGCAGTGGCAGATAAAAGTTGAGGCTGAAGGCGTGCCCATCAAAGGCCTTAACGAGCTGGAATATATAAAAGGAGAGATCTACGCCAACGTGTGGCCGACCAACTGGATCGTCATCATCTCCCCAGAAACTGGCGAGGTAATAGGCGCTATCAACCTGCAAGGGATTTTGCAGAAAGGAGACGGCCAGCTGGACAGCCAGAAGGTGGATGTGGCAAACGGCATAGCCTACGACCCGCAAGGCGATAGGCTTTTCGTGACCGGAAAGCTGTGGCCCAAGATATTCCAGATCGAGCTGGTTGCAGATGACGAGAAAAAGTAAGTGCCATCGGACCTAATCAGTCTGATAAACTGGCTGTTATCACTTTTTATTCGAACCTGATAAAAGAAATAATTGATATGTGAAAAGCGGAAATAATCTGTGCAATGGACCCCGCTTCATCCTACGGTATCCAGACCCTCGTCCGGATTCTTCAGACAAAATCGGAGGGCCTGAGAGCTGGGGACTTCCGCTTCATCCTTCGCATTCCTGTAAGTTAAAGGTAAGCCAAAAGGTCGAATCTAGTCGCTTTCTCCCTCATATTTAAAAGAGAGCCTGACCTTGGCCCTGTACTCGGCTATCCGTCCGTTCTCAAGTCGGACATCCAGCTCCTTGACCTCTGCTATCCGAAGGTCCCTGAGGGTCTTCGTGGCTCTGTCGATCACAGTCTTGACCGCATCTTCCCAGCTAGTCTTGGATGTCCCAACCAGCTCTATTATTTTGTAGACATCACCATCGGCCATATTTCAATCACCCCTAAAATCCCAGTTATGATTGGGCCTTTCTCATTGATATAATTTGCTAAGTAATAGAAGTAAGATGATCCAATGAATGTTGAAGGCTGCGGGCTGTAAGGGTCAGAGAGCCCGGATCTGAGTTTGTATAAAGGATTGAACGGCTTAAGAGAAATAGAGCCGCAAGTGGAAATGAGGTTCAAAAGTCAGCATAATCCTGAAATATCTCCACGAGCCTTCAGCCTCCAAGGTTTAGGGGATATCGATCTTGATCCGGAAATCAATCGACTCATGCTCATGCGGCACCGTGGGAATTGACGACCTATCCGTCTACGTGCCAAAGCTCTTCCTGCCTACCGCGGGCGAGTTCTCCACCGCCCGAGGCATCGATCCTGCCAAATTGACTCGCGGAATCGGCATTGAGCGGATGGCCGTTCCCGATGCCCATGAGGATGCAGCGACCATGGCAGCCATGTCGCTCCTGGAGCTGATGCAGCGAGCCGAGCTTCGCCCTGAGGAGATCGGAAAGATTTACGTGGGGACGGAATCGGCGGTCGATGAGGCCAAAGCTATCGGAACCTACGTCATAGGCATGCTGGAGAAGGTCTACGGAAAAGGCTCTTTCCAGGATTGCTGCACTGTGGAGTTCAAGTCCGCCTGCATCAGCACAACCCTTGCTCTGGAGAGCATCAGCTACTGGGTAGCTGCGCAACGCGAGGACAAAGTGGGGATTGTGATCGCCTCGGACATAGCCAAGTATCCGCTTCGCTCCTCGGGAGAGTATACTCAGGGAGCGGGATCTGTCTCCCTTCTGGTTAAAAAGAATCCCCGGCTCATCGCCCTGGAGCAGATCTACGGGTCCTTCACCAGGGATGAGAATGATTTCTTCCGGCCCCTTGGCGCCAACACTGCGGTGGTAAATGGAAAGCACAGCAATTTCTGCTACCTTGATGCCATGGAAGGGGCCTTCGATGCCTTTGCCAGAAGGGCTCTGCGAACAGATGTGATAAGGCTGGGCGACGGAGAGTGTGTCACGGATTTTATTCATCACCTTCTCTTCCATATTCCCTATCCCAGAATGGTCGAGTACGCTTCTGCCGCCATCTTCAGGCACGACTGGAGAGGACTTCCCAGATGGAAGAATATCGAGAACGATATCGGAAAAGAGCCTACTTCCAGTGACTACGAAACTTTGGAGAAGTACCTGGCAGAAGATGCGAACTTTGCCAGGCGATTCGCCGGGTCGAGGCAGTTTTTGAATGCGTACAACGCTAAAGCAAAGGATACGGTTGTTATATCTCGTCAGGTAGGAAATGTATACACTGGCTCCATCTACCTGGGTCTGGCCAGCTTGATGGAGCTGAAAAAGATTCGCCCTGGCGAGAGATTGGGCTTCGGAGCCTACGGAAGCGGATGTTCGGCCCTGGTCTTCTCAGGAATGGTGCAGCCAGGAACATCTGCTTTGCCTTCGATGAAACTCTGCGAAAGGCTGGAAAAGAGAACGCAGATATCGCTGGATGAGTACGAAGGGCTTCACGAAGGAAAAATGAAAGAAAGCATATTGGCGCCTTCTCAGGAGTTTGCTCTGATGAAGATAGACGAGCAGGGATACAGGCATTATGTTTATGCGAATTGAGACGACTGGATTCTGCAAATAATGGTATCAGTCAGGCGGGCCCGCGTGCACGCACGGGGGGCGGGGCACCTACACGCGCTGGTGCACGCTGAAGGCCGCTAGAGGTTGCTGGTCTGTGAATCCAGTTATTCTGCAGCTTATGAAACTTCAAACCATTCTTCTCGGCTGATCCCTGCTCTTTTTAGAATTCTCTGCAAAAGATCCACGCTGATATCGCTGCCATGAGGATTTGGGATACGTACCTCCACAAGCCCCCTTGACATATACTCATGATCGGCACCAGGAAAAGGACCTGCAAACCCCAGCTTTCCCAAGCGCCTGATTAGCTCACGTCTTGAAACCGGCAAGAGCTTATTCGACAATGGACACCGGCTCCGCAGACACATTGATAGTATGGCCGCCGATGGAAGGTATGGGATGTCCCAATCTAAGCTTCAATGCTATCCAACCCTCAATAACACTCTGGAGTTCCTTGCGGCACTCTTCCAGGGTTTTGCCGGTGGCCCATACGCCTTGCAGCTCGGGAACCTCCCCATAAAAGGGTTCGGGGTCATCGATGATCTCGTAAGTTGCCCTCTCCAATGCCGCCTGGATGTACTCTGCGAACATTGCCAAGATATCGTTTGTGATGGGATATAGCCTTTCGCTCCCGTTCGGTTCTTGAAGCTGCTGCAAGCCTCGGTTTTGGTCTCACTCGTGGACCCACCTGCTCGGTCGGGCCCCCGCCCCGCGTGCGCCTGAGCTGCCGAAGGCCGCTTGGGCAGGCGCAGGCACCCTCGGGGCCGGGCCGAGTGCGTGTGCCCTCGCACCCCGAGGCGCATGATACGCGGCATTTGCCCAGAAAAAGGAGAAGCGGTGCGTGAAGCCTCCGACAGGCCGCCTGAACCCGGAAAGCTGCAGTTCAAGACCCTGAATGAGGCCAAAACCTACATCGCCCGGAAGACACCGGCGCTGGATGCTCTCTTCGAGTCTGTCGGGGCTTATTTGGCCGCGCCTCAAGACTCGGCGGGGGCCACGGGCTGGGACGTCATCACTGCAATGTGCTTTGATGAAGACTGCTGGAGGACGGTGATGGACCGCTTCGAAAATGAAGGAACTTTGGGCCGGAGTCGGTGAATAAGGCTGGATGCCTGCGGCGGTGGGCCATCCGCTCGTGGGGAGCTGCCACCGAAGGGCGATCGGCGGGGGCTGTCCGGCGGGACGGGCCGCCGGGGATGCGTGCGGTCGAAAGTCCATTCGTCTGGCAGCCACCGCCACGCGCGGGCGCCCCCAGGCACGCGTGTGTGACGCGAGGACGCTCATGGCCTCAGGCAATACTCTGGTTACCCTGGCCAGCTGTGGAATTGGATACAGGAGGATTGAAATATCTTTATGACATTTTATAGAGATGGTAAAAGCCATGGAAGTTATCGATGAGGTTGCAAGCACCTTGAAGATGGATCGTGATACCCTCGCTCGGGTGAGCGTCAAGGCCTTTCTAGAGAAAGAGTTGAGATGCATTGAAGCAGAGATATTTGAACTTGGAGCAAGGCACGGCGTCCGGTCCATCGTCGAGCTGGACGACAAGCTGAAGAAGGGTGAAGTCAGGGAGGCTGATATCCTGGATGATTTCCAGGAGCTTGACTTTCTGGAATCCAGGAGAGATGAGCTATTGGCAGCGATGAAGAGCCTTCCTCAATAGCAATAGATCTGAAGGCTCTGAAGAGGGTTATAGATACAGAATATGCAGACATATCTACTGATGCCATAATTTTTCGCGGCAAACTCAGAGCATTCGTAAAGGATAGTTCCTTCATTGATGTTTGGTTCTCCCTCAAGATTTTGGGCCGATTTTCATTTCACTGGGAGAGGAGACACGTCGATGGCACAATTTACCGTCACGATAATTTTCCAGACACAAATTGGAAAAAAGTCTCGACCTTTCCAAAGCACTTTCATAACGGCTCTCAAGACATGGTCGAGGAGAGCCGTATCGATGATGATCCTCGTGTTGCCCTTCGGCAGTTCATGGATTTTGCCAGATCTCATCTTTCTTCGATGAATAAATGAGATTACGCGGTCAAGCCCTGGTGCCGCTCGCAGGACCGCCCGTGGCCGGGCTGTACGGGGCTGCATCGCTGCGAAGCGGGCCCGCCTGCTCGCTCGGGCCCCCGCCCGCGCGCGCCTGAGCCGCCGGAGGCCGCTTTGGCAGGTTCGGCTCCCCCCTCGGGCTGGGCCGCATGCGAATGCCCTCGCACCCAGAGGCGCGCAGGAGGCCAGTCGGGCAATAGGCCCGAAGGTATAGTTTTTTCGGATCGAAAGGTTCCGAAGCAAACCGTAGTCTGAGAATTCTCTTATTCGCTCGGTTCTGATGGATGGGAGGGGAGGGAACTGGCCCACGACTACAGAATGGATTGGGGAAAAACGAAATGCATTATCCACAACAACTTTGCAAGATATTCTGTCGTAGCCGTGCAAAGGCCGGGGACCGTCCGAGGCTCGCGTCGCCTTCGCCAGGCGGGCCCCGCGTACACGCACTGGTGGGCTCACGAGCGCGCTTGAGACCTCAAAGGCGGCTTTTTAGAGATGCAGCATAGGCATCAGGTGTGCCTCATCTGTTAAAGCCGCTGTTCCCTCGACAGAGCTTTTCTTTGAGGAATATAGAAATATTAGGCGATCTCCTAAACGTTTGTAGCGAGAAAAGCGGTGATGAGATGCTAGTGAAGTTTGAAGTATATTTTGATGGGGAAAACTGGTGTGCTCGTGGGATAGGCGTCAGCATCTTCACGGAAGGGAAGACTCTCGATGAGCTAATGGAAAACATAAAAGAGGCCGCCAGTTTGCACTTTGAAGACGTCCTAGATGCTGGCGAAGAGCTAAAGATCTTATCAATTTCTGAGTTTGAGGTGCAGCCTCTTGCGAAAGCGTCCGGTTGTTAGCGGTGAAAAGCTCATTAAAGTTCTCAGTCGGTTGGGATACGAAATCATCCGACAGAAAGGAAGTCCCGTCCGGTTGAGAAAGTCGACTGCCGCAGGAGACCACAATATCACGGTTCCGTTGCACGATGAGTTGGCGAAGGGCACATTTAACGATATCTTATCCGAGGTATCCCTCTGGAACGCGATTTCAAGGGACGCACTAATAGAAATGAGAGAAGAATCGTAGGCGAACCAGCCGGATAGTTGTTTTTTTTCCTGTGTCCCACCTGCTCGGTCGGGCCTGCGTGCACGCACGGGCGCACACGCGCCCGCCTGAGCCGTCCGAAGGCCACTTGGTAGCGCAGGCCCTCGGAGGGCCGGATCACCGGAAAAACTTGTGCAGGTCGAAATCCGTTCCATAAGTTCATTTAGAGCTAAGCCACTCCTCCCGAGAGAGAGCAGCTTGTTTTAGGATTCTTGCAAGCAGATTTACTCCTATGTCTTCACCACGATGCAAATTGGGAACGATGATAGAAATATCTCCTTTGGCCATGACATCGTGTTTCGATCCAGGGAAGGGGCCATCAAATCCCAATTTCCTAAATCGCCTGATAAGCTCTCGCCGTGAGACTGGGGAAATCTTATTCGACAACGCTCACCGGCTCCGTTGAAACCACAATGGAGGCTCCGCTGATCGAAGGAATGGATCTTCCTGTTCTGAGCCGGAAAGCTATCCAATCTTCGAGAGCACTCATGAGGTTATCTCGGCAGGCCTCCAGCGTCTTTCCCGAGGCCCAAACACCCTGAAGCTCAGGAATCTCGCCATAAAAGGGCTCGGGGTCATCGATGATCTCGTAGACTGCAATGTCCATTGCAGCTTTAATGTACTCCGCAAACATTGCGAGAATTATTGTCGTGATTAGATATAGCCTTTCGCTCCCGTTCGGTTCTTGAAGCTACTGCAAGCCTTGGTCCTGGTCTCACTCGTGGACCTGCCTGCTCGCTCGGGCTCCCGCCCGCACGCGCCTGAGCGCCAAAGGCCTGTTGGGTGGGCAGCCCCTCGGGGCCGGGCCGAGTTGCGTGTACCTTCGCACCCCCCGAGACGCATGATATGCGGCATTTGCCATAGAAAAAAGGAGAAGCAATCAGAGGAATTGATCTGGTCGCCTTCTGGAGATGCAATCTCGTCCATGTTGCTGAAGAAGACACGGATCTGTGGCGTCTGGAGCTGGCGGTATTTCCGCAAAAATTCCATTTGTGCATCCGGAGGCGATGGCACGCGCCCTGGAGGCTTCGGAGTGCACCGAAGATAATTCTGAAGCGAGGAAAATATCTGCGTTGGCTTCCTATTATTCGGGAGTTCTCATAGATCCAAAGTCAGTGCGTGAAGCCTCCGACAGGCTGCTCGAACCCGAAAAGCTGAAGTTCAAGACCATGGATGAGGCCAAAGCCTACATCGCCCGGGGGAGACCGGCGCTGGATGCTCTCTTCGAGGTGATGGGCGATTATTTGGACGCGGCTCAAGGCGCTTCGGGGGCCACGGGTGGATGTCATGGCTCAGATGTGTTTTGATGAAGATGGCTGGGAGATGGTGAAGGCCGATTGAAAACGAGAGGATTTGGTTGGGTTGTGGATTGATGCAGGCGGGATTGATCTGCTCGTCCTGGGCTCGCGTCGCACCTTCGCCAAGCGGGCCTGTGTGCACGCAGGGGCGGGCGCTTCGGTGCGAGGGAGCAGGAACAATGTAACCGGGATTCAGACGCTAGAGAACTCGTCAAACGGCTATGCCTGATAAAGATAATCAGGCAGCTACGTCTTGTCTGATCTCTACCTGCGCCCCAGTTCTGGCCCGTTCTTTTGCATCTTTGAGCAGCTCGGACGTTACCTTCTCGCTGATGTACGCCTCCCCACAATTAGGGCAAATTTTAGCGGGCACACATTTTACCACCATAGTCAGGCAATCGCGCTCAAAAGTGCCTGTGGTTGTGCCGGGTTTCGTTGATGCTTTTTTGCAGATGATGCATTTCATAATGATCGACGATGAATTAAGAATCCATTTTATTTTCAGCTAGAATCTCCAGTATTTTGGCTTTAAGGACCGGCAAATCGATAGATATCGTATCCCACACCTCATTTAGATCTATTCCAAAATATTGGTGCACCAAAACATTTCGCATGGCTGTGACACTTCTCCATGGAACTTCATCGCGGCTCCTTTTGAACGAGGGCGATAACTGGTTGGCAGCCTCGCCTATGACCTGGATATAATAGATGAGCCATACCTGAATTAGCTCTTCTTTATAAAATGCTCTTTCACCTTTAGCAGCATATTTTTCGATCTTTTCCAGAGCCTCCAGGATATCCAGATGCCAAGCGCGGTCTTCCCTCAAATGGCTACCGCCTCTCGCAGAACGCGCTCTCTAATCCGGTCCCGCAGTCCGCGTTCGCTCACAACATCCACTTTGATCCCTAGAAGCTCCTCCAGCTCCTGTACTAAAGCGGCATGACCCAGCAAAGTCGTCCCCCGTTCGAACTCCACCAGGAGATCTATGTCACTCTGAGAGTCGGCCTCACCTCGGGCCACAGAACCAAAGACTCGAATGTTACGGGCGCCATGCTTGGCCGCAATTCTCAGGATCTCCTCACGTCTGGATTTCAGGAGGTCGTTCGGGTGCATTTGAAGTATTCTTTGCCTATTAAATAGATTAAGGCTTCGACCTGGAAGCCGAGAGAGATGAGTCACCACCAGTTATGAAAAATAATTCAGAATGAATAATAATATTAGAGATGGTGCTCATTGGATTCCTCTTCTTCACATTGCCTTACAAAATCATCAAACGGGATGGCATCCTTCAGCCATCCATCAATCTCCTTTTCAAAGTCCACCTTTTCCGCATCAGGAAATTTGGATTTCAATGTTGCAGGACTCCAATGTAAAATATCATAGCCGATATCCTCGTAGATTTCCTTGACGACCTCCTTTTCGGGCCGTTCGTCGAACTCATCCTTGGATATCTCAAAATCGCAAAAGCCATGGCCAGGATAAATTTCGCTTATTGTTACCCTGCCATTTTCTTGTCTAACCAACCCGTAAAACCAGATGCCTGCATCAGGTTGATCGAGGATTTCCTCAGTTGTCCAAATATGGATGGGTCTGCCGTATCTCTCTTCATCCATCAATGTTGATATAGGCTTTAAGGGATATAATCTTAGTTCTGAAGTGAGATAGAAGTAACAGCAATAGTAATCGCCTTAGCAGCCTCTGTATGCTGAAATGATGGGTGAACTATGGGCAATCCGTTATATCTTGAATGCGCTTGCTATTATTGCAGGCTCATGCGCGTGGAGTACGATCCTGAGTTTGGTGAGATGTTTATATCCATGTGGTCCCGGCCTACTTCGCACCCATGGCTAACACGTCTCAGGCATATTTGGAAGATACTGAGGGGCGGTGAACCCTTTGAGGATGAGATCATACTCAATCGGGAGTGCATGGCCAAGCTCTCCAAGTATCTAACAGAGTCGGTAGAATTTGATGACATTATTGAGTAGTATCACAAACTGAAGCACGAACATGGGGAGACCAAGCCGACCGCATCAGCGCAGTAGATATCAGTCATTTCCGCTCGCACGCGCGTGCGGGCACCCGCGCGCGCTGGCGGCTTTTGGGATGCGGTGAGGATGGCTCCGAGGAGAGGAAGACATCTGCGCTGACATCCTGTCCTTCGGGCGCTCTCATCGATCCCCAGATCAATTCGGGAGCGTCAGACTGACTGCCCAGGCCCTTGAGATGGCTGGCGTTCAAGACTCCGGATGAAGCCAAAGCCTACATCGCCCGGAGGAGCCCGGTGCGGGAGGGCGCTTCGAGACGGTGGGCGATTGTTTGGCTAGCGCAGCGAAGATTATTTCCCCGTCGATGAAATTATTGTCTGCCACGATAGAAGGATGCGAGGTCGCAGCGCCTTATTCCAAGAGCTTGCGGAAATCTTCTTCTGAAATCCCCAATTGCTGTAGAATTTCATGGAAAAGCCAGCTTCCGATCTCGCTATCGCCATGTATTGGAATGGTCGTTGCCCTGCCATCGGGATGCTTCCATCTGGCGTGGCTGCCTTTCTGCCGCACCATCTAAAATCCAAGCCTCCTGGCGACCTTTTGCAGATCCCTAGCTTTGACAGGCATGAATAGCCTTCACATCATCTGGAAGCATGCACCCTTTTTCTTCGTGCTCCTCTCTTATCATATCGAAGACGTTGAGCAGCTCAGTTTGTGCCTCTTCGGGAGTCTTTCCCCAAGCATGGCAACCTGGAATCGCTGGCACGAAGGCTACGAATGTACCGTTATCTTCCGGGCGAAGGACTACGGTGTAATCGTAAAGCCGTTTCATAGGATATTGTTTTCTACGTTTGTTAATATAAAGCTACTCTGCAACATCCGAAAAGAGATTATCTATTTGGTCTCGCCGTATCACAATCTTGAGTCTCAGGTGCCGCTCCACGGCTGCCAGTGGGCGGGCTGTCCGGTCTCGTCACTGTCTCTCCGCCAGCCGGGCCCGCGTGCACGCACGCGCGTGCGCTCGGGGGCGCCCGGCGGCTTTTGGGGTGCGGCAAGGATGAAGCTGAGGAGTGAAAGATATCTGCGCTGGCATCCTGTCCTTCGGGCGCTCTCATCGATTCCCAGATCGGTGCGGGGAATTTCAGACAGGCTGCCCGAGCCCTTGAGCTGGCTAGCGGTTCAAGACCCTGGAGGAGGCCAAAGTCCGCATCGCCGTTTGAAGAATGTCGGTTGGACATCTCATAAGATACAACAGACCAAAGCTTAAAGAGTATAAACGAGTTATTATTATGGAAAGGAGCATGAATCAATGGGTGCACGCACTTTGAAGATTCCGGAAGAGATAATCAATGCACTGCGAGTTCCGCCCGATGAAGCGGAAGCAGAGCTTTACAAAGAATTAGCCCTGGCACTCTATCAACGCGGAGTTTTATCTTCCGGCAAAGCTGCTGTCCTCAGCGGTTTGGGTCGACTGCAGTTTGAAGATCTTCTCGGCCAGCGCAAAGTCAAGCGCCATTACGGAGAGTCGGAGCTGGAAGAGGATCTAAGATATGCAGAGTGCAGTCAGTGATTCATCAACACTGATACATCTGGCAAAGATCAGACGTTTGGATCTCTTGCGTGAGTTTCACGAAAAGATTCGCATAGCTCCTGCCGTCTGGAAAGAGGTAGTACAAGAAGGCCGGGAATGGCCAGGCTCGTCGGAGATTAAAGAGGCACGGGAAATTGGATGGATAGAGGTAGTCGATCCCGCAAATAAACCTCTTATCCGTTTTTTTAGAAAGGATCTGCACGAAGGTGAATCTGAGACCATTGCTCTCGCGGTTGAGCTGAATTCAGATATCGTCTTTTTGGATGAAAGTGACGCAAGGAATATCGCACGGATCTACGGATTGAAGATATCGGGCGTGATAGGCGTCTTGATCCGGGCAAAGCGAGAGGGCAGGATACCATCGCTCCGAGAAGAACTTGACAGGCTAAGAAATGATGCAGGTTTCTGGATAGGAGACGAAATCTACGAAAAGGCCTTGCGCGCTTCAGGCGAAAAATAAGGATTGACACAAAGAAGCAAATCGGCAGTTCTGCTCTTTGGCCCCGTCGTTCCTGGGCTGGCCACCAAGAACCACGCCAGCCGGGCCCGCATGCCCCCGCGCGCTGGCGGCTTTGGGGTGCGGTGAGGATGACGCTGAGGAGAGGAAGATATCTGCGCTGACATCCTGTTATTCGGGCGCTCCCATCGATCCCCAGATCAATACGGGGGTGCATCAGACAGGCTGCCCGAGCCCTTGAGCTGACTGGCAGTTCAAGACCCTGGAGGAAGCCCTAGCCCCGCATCGCCCGGAGGAGACCGGCGCTAGAGGGGCGCTTCGAGGCGGGGATGCCAGTTGAGCTTAGAGATAATGAGTTGTACATATCGGCCTGAAGTCAGTAAACTTCATCATGCGT
>CAZPUO010000024.1:0-17681 GCA_964589745.1 uncultured Methanotrichaceae archaeon | reverse complement strand
TTGAACGTTTTCTTGGGGGAGATGTTTGGTATAAAAAGTTAGGTTCCTAACTATACATTGGAGCATCTACGACCACAGAAGCTATTATGGGAGATGTAGGCTCTATCCTTGGCGCCTACTGGGCAATTGTTGATAAATATCCAGAAGTTGGGGACCTTCTGATCACAATTGAAGACATTAACGGCAATGCAATAGGAACCTTTGCCTGTCAGAAAAATTGGGTTTATGGCATGGATATACATGATGCCAGCGCTACCCAAAGACTGGCCCTCAAGGTCATGATGACTGTTAAGACGTATGGAGCGGCGGCTTAACTTATTTTCTTCACGGCAAAAACGATAATCCTACTCATC
Organism: uncultured Methanotrichaceae archaeon; assembly: GCA_964589745.1. Taxonomy (GTDB): domain Archaea; phylum Halobacteriota; class Methanosarcinia; order Methanotrichales; family Methanotrichaceae; genus Methanothrix. Next base: position 17,328 of record CAZPUO010000024.1, on the reverse strand, counting down.
GCAAGCTTCTTCTTATGTAACCGATACAGCTCGGATTCATACTTTTCGATGAGATCAGCCCGCAGCCCGAACGGATGAGGCCGCCCTGAGGCCGATGGGACGAGGTAAGGCCGTGATTGCTCACCCACTCCCCTTTCTCCCATCGGCCTCAGCTTCAAAACCTTTTTCGTTAGATCACCTATCAGGTACAGGGAGGGACAAAGACAAATGCCACCATCTGCAGTCAAGACAATTGAAGATTTGATCTTTTGGCAATACGCAAAGATCATTTCTGAATCTGCAAAATTCGGTAAAACGAATTACAGATTTATTATGAGCAAATTTAAGGAACTACAATCCGGGCAGATCCACTGGTCTACATCCATCAGGGAATACATAGAAGAACGAGAGAAGAAAGACCGATGCATCTATTGTGGGGGCAAGGACAGATTAACTCTGGATCATATACTCCCAAAATCCAGGGGAGGGCCGGATTCTCCAGATAATGCTGTTTGGGTTTGTCAAAAATGCAATAGCAGTAAGGGAAGCAAGCGATTATACGAATGGAGGGGTTTAGAAAACAAGGATGAATATGATAGGATCGCAGAGGGAAAATATTTGAAACTATTGCACAAGCTTCATGAAGAGAAAAGGACACTAAACCTCTCTGAAGTTAAAGAGCTTTGTGTTAACTGCGATATGCCGGATTTATGCAAAAAGGATGACGTAGTTGGCAAACTCACGGTTTACTGCCTTGAAGGGTGTTTTAAGAAAATTTAGTTGATTCATCTTTGTGGTTGTACTGAAAGAAACTCGACCCACGCAAAGCATGCGATGAGGCTGTGCAAATGCTAATCATAAGGTTATGCTGCCCTTCTTTAGTAAATAATATCCTGCGCCGGTTGCGGTGAATCCAGCAGTTGCTATATCTTTTAGTGGTTCAAACACATTGCCCCCAGATTCAAACCCATTAGCTAGATCCCGCAGGCTATCGCAGATCTTGTCAAATAGCAAGGGGTTAGTAATTACATTGTCTACAGTACTGAGCGCTTTTGCCTGTTCATTCAACATATTATATACGATTTGTAATATTATATCCGTTACAAGGACATCCTTTGAGAACGCATACTTATAAGTGCGGCCCGTTATTCCAAAAGCTGCGGAGAAATAAAATATCTTCTTCTCCGGCGTGGGGGCTTGACGAATCATTGCTTCTACCCGTCTTAGCTCCTCCACTAACTCTCTCCTAAAGAAATCTTCACGGTCTGGCATAATCTTCCCTCCCTCCAAGATTAATATGCGACCAACCATCCCCAGCCATCCCGGCCGCGGTGGACCATCCCGCCAGGGATAGAGGCTCAGTTGGCTGTATCTGGATGTGTCTGTTAAGCGAACATTTTGCTATTTCGACTAACGTCTCTTCATCAAGTATCTGTTCGATTATGCGATTATTTAAGTTCTCGAATGCTTCAATGAATCCAGAATCTTCATGCATGGCATAATAATTAGCATCTCCATGCCTGTTTGTTATCCTTAATACGTTCCATTTGGTGAGTTTTTTTATGACTGGTCCGAGCGTTTGGCGTGAGACACCAGTTCCTCGTGCTATCTCACTAATGTTGAACTCTAGGTTCTTCAAGGGCATTAGAAATTGAATTATCTTCAACTCATTGCTATTTCCAAATACCCCGCTAAATGGCGCATGCATTGATAGTATTCTCCTTTGGAACACTTCTATCTCTTGCTATTTAGAAGTTTTGAGCATGGGTGTTAAGATTGCTTTACATTCCCCTTTAAGTGTTTGGAGGGATGCGAAAAACTCTGCGTGGAAGAATCCTTCCTTCCGTTGCATTTCCACCATGGAGATTGATAGCATCAACTGCTCTATGCATATCAGAAATGTAATATTTAACATCCTTTTTTGGTACAGCGGTGATATAGCCTTTTTTTTGCAGTTCTTTTGCAACATCTTCGGGACTTTCACCGAATTTGTCTCTAAACTGTTTGGCGATTACACCAAGATTGAAACTTCGATTTTTATTTACGCATTGATCACCATAGAGAGCATTGAGAATGAATAACTCTGCGCCGCCCAAACCACAAGTCATTCTATCCAAGCCCTCCTATAGATATAGCAAAGTAATATTCAATAAAAAAGGTTTTGGTTTGGATCGACAAAGGATCATTCTTTCATCCGGAACACACATTTAGCAAGTTAACCATCATTGCCACCACGATTGGGCTGTTGATTATTGAGGATGCCTAATACCTCTTCTTCAGACAGGGTTTTTCTTGTAAGGAGGACTTCTGCTAGCCTTTCAACAAGATTCCAATTTTCCTTTATATCTGCACGCACATGTGTAACCAGTTCCCACAAACCGTCTCCCACATCCGGCCCTAGCATAAAACCCAAAAGTTTGATAATTCGCTTGTCTTCCTCCCACATTTCTTCCTTAACGCTTCCTGGAACGCCGATATCTTGAGCAATAAACCCTGCCAACATAGACCGAATCGCCCGAAGTACTCGCGCTCTCTCCTCTGGGTGCCTCGTTAGCCAAGCAGCGGGATTATCCATCCCGAAAATATACTCAAGAATCTCTCCGTCATAGAACTCAACAAAACCGTCACATCCAAGTCTCTCAAATTCATTATTTGGCTCGCACTCACCAGACGAAACCGACCCCCTGGATTTTTTACTGGTTTTTATAGATACACGCTTGAAACGCCTTCCATAGATGTAACCTGCAACAACATGCCCCGCCTCGTGGTATACAATCGCCTTAAGATCACTTTTCATATCATATCCCCAGCTGCGGAATGCACGCTAGATAAGCCTCTTTCAGCTCCCTCTTATCGATGTGGTTGTAGATGTCTATGGCTTCACGCCTGGCATCCCCACGCAGCTCCTTTACAAAATCCCTGGGCATCCCCGCCCTGAGCAGATGGGTTACAAAAAAGTGCCTAAAACAATGGCTTGTAAAATGGTCCTCCAGATTCTCGCTCTGGCCGTCATGAAGTCCCAACCTCTGGGCATGGGTCGTAATCACTCTGTCAACGCCAAACTTTTCCAGCCTTGTATTTTGCTGGCTGATGAAGAGCGCAGGGTCATTCCTTTTGTTTCGCCCCTGGCGCACCTTCAGCCACCTTCTGAGGAGCATTTCTGTCTCATCATCGAAATAGACCAGCCGGTTGCTTCGCTTCGCTGTGGGCTTCAAGAGGATGCTCTGGTCTGCGAAATTGATATCGGTTGCATCCAGAGAAATAAGCTCACCACGGCGGATGCCGGTCTTGGCCATCAGCAGCATAAGGCAACGGTCCCGGATATCAACAGCAGACCTTATGAGTGCCGCCATTTCTTCCACAGAGATGATCTTGTGGCTATGCGCTTCGTTGCCCTCCTTGTAGCTTTTCAGATATCGTTTTCTAACGATCGGGACGGGATTAGTGCTTACCAGGTTCTCAAAGACAAGATAATCGTAGAACCCTCCTATCTGGCCGAGATTATTCTTTGTGGTTTCCAGGGTCCGGCCGCCGTTGATTCTGAACTCTTCCAGCCAGGAGCGGATATCATCACGGTCAACATCAAGGATATGGACGCCCCGTTTTTTCAGGAATCTTGCAAACGCTCGAAGTGCATAACCACGACATTTTAACGTGTTTTGAGTAAGTTTCTGGAGCCTGCAGTCGCGTTCATAGTCTTTGATGAGCATTTCTGCAGTTGGCCTCTTATGTGTCTCAGCTGGCTTTGTACCCGCACTCATTTTGCCCACATCCAGCCATTAGAGGACCTTTTGACCAGGCCCACCGCCTCAAGGTTCTCAAGCTGCCTGCTGAGAGCCTCGATCGCGTTAAGGTCTCCAGGATCAATGTTGAGTCTCTCCAGGAGCCTTGGTGTCTGGATCGGGCCATGGTCCTTGATCGCATTGACAATCTCGGGGTCGTACTCACGCATGCCGGTGAATGACGGATTGAGGAAGGCAGCCTCCTTGTGCTTCTTGTTCTCGGCCTCCAGCCGCTCGATAAGCATGTTGCGCAGCCGGAGGTCCTCGCGAAGCTCCTTGTTCTCCTCCTTGAGGGCATCAAGCTCCCTCACGGTCGCCGCTCGGTTCCCCGGGTCCTCTTTCGCGGCCAGGGCGTCATCAATGATTCCCAGGAGGTATTTGCTCAAAGGGACGCCTGCTGCTTCTGCAAGCTCATGATATCGCTTTTTATCTTCAACGCTGTGGCAGTATAGCCAGACATAGCGCTCCCGATCAGGTTTAACCATGGCTCAACAACTCTCCTGGCCATGCTGTAGGCTCGGATACTATATAAACTTTACCTGTAAAATAAGAATAATATGTGCAAATTGACATCGCCGCTCCAGGGATTCGGCTACTACCATTTCTCATGGCTCTGCCGGTCCAGCTTGCGAGGCGAGGTTTGGCCGAAGGCAAAAACTTTCCTGCATCAAACCAGAATTGCACCCCAAATTGGAACCGTAATGCGTCTCACCCTGGAATGCAGGCCAGAAGGCAGAACTTACCTGGGCATCGAGCATCGATTCTGGTCTCGTTTGGCTGGCGGTGATGGGCTGGTTAGAATCCTTGCAGCCGAAGAAGAACCGCGCTGCTGAGGCCTGATTTTTCATAAAGGAAACGTGAGATGAACTGAATCGAATTGATGCCAAAATCTATCTGTGAATATCTCTTCAAAATATATTTTAAACATCAATATTTTTATCAGCAAAAGCTAAATAGCCTGTCCGGCAGTACCATAATCGATGTTCTCCGGCTGGGATGAGTACCACCTAATCAATAAGGGGCTTGCGGAACTGGTGAAGAACCTGCCCAGGTCCGATCTGGGAGAGGTCATCGCCTATGTTCTCTCGGCCCCCGGAAAGAGGGTCAGGCCTCTCATCCTGATCCTCTCCGCGGAGGCTTTGGGGGGGACGACATCCCAGGCGATGAACGCTGCCTTGGCCATCGAACTTGTTCATGCCGCATCCCTGGTGCATGACGACATACTGGATTCTGGAATCGAGCGAAGGAGCTCTCCCAGCACTCCTGAGAGGTTTGGGCTCGAGGTCTCCCTGCTCGCGGGCGACTATCTAATTTCCAGGTCCATCGAGCTGATATCTCACTACGGCCAGCCGGTGATTGGTGCTTTCGCCAACGCCTGCATGAGTATGTCCGAAGGTGAGATGCTGGATCTATCCAGCACCTGCTCGCCCGAGGATTATTATCAATGCATTTCCAGGAAAACCGCCTCGCTCTTTGCAGCATCGGCCAAGATAGGCGGGCTCATAGCTGGCGCTTCAGAGGAAGATATGGCCAGGTTCGAGAGCTACGGAATGAACTTGGGGCTCGGCTATCAGGTTCTTGACGACCTGGAGGAGTTTCTGGGGGTAGATCAAGGGAAATTGTCCAGGAAGACCTCTGTCACTCTTCCCAGGATCTACAGCAGCAGGCACCCAGGAGACGCTGCTCAGCAAATGAGCATCAAAATCGTCAGTGATCACAGCTCCGAGGCCAAGAAGGCTCTGCGCGGGTCCTCGGGTAGAATTGAAATGACTGCCCGCCTGGAGAGCATCGTTGACGAGATGACGTGCCGAGGATTGCAAAGATGCAGATCGCAAAAAAGCCTCTGTTGAGGATCGAGGCATCAGCAGAGGGAAGTGGCATTCTGCTCACCCCAAAGGGGCCTCTGTCTCCCCTGGCAAGGCCGGTCATAAATAGAATCAACAAGATCTTTGCAGACGAGAAGCCTATCAGATCCGGCCCAGACATGTTCATATTCTCCACCTGGATTCCACCCGCTCCCAGCCCAGCCTTCGACCGCATGCTTTCTTGCCAGGTGGGAGCTATGACCAGACACGCGGTTCCGGATCAGTTTTCCATAGCCATCACGAGAGCATGTCCCAATGACTGCATTCACTGCAGCGCACCCTCCCGGCAGGGAGAGACCCTTAGCAGCGAGATCATAAAGAGGGCCATCGGCGAAGCGCTGGAGATGGGATCGTATCTCATCACATTTGATGGGGGTGAGACCATGCTTCGCAAAGATCTGCCCGCTCTCGTCTCCCTCGTGGACCAGCGGGCGATTGCCACTGCCTTCAGCAGCGGCTACCATCTTTCGCCCGGACTGGCAAAGCAGCTCAAGCAGGCTGGGCTTTATGCAGTGCGAATCAGCATCGACAGCCCCCTTGAGGAGGAGCACGATCGCGTGCGGGGCCGCCAGGGTGCTTTCCAGGATGCGCTCTCGGGCGTGAGAGCTGCCCTCGATGCCGGCCTGCTGGTGGACCTTTTCATGGTCACTTCTCCTCACAACATCGATCAGCTGGAAGAGGCCTTTGCCCTGGCCGCTGAGATAGGCGCGCACGAACTTTCTCTCTACGAGATCGTGGCCGTGGGCCGATGGTCCTCCCACGAGGACGAGGTGCTGTGTGCAGACGATGTGAATCGGCTGGAGCGCTTCCACAAAGAGAAGAACAGAATGGAAGGCCCGCGAGTTACGGCTTTGCCCTACCTGCAGAGTCCAGAAATGTTCGGATGCTTTGCTGGCCGAAGGTGGATTCACATGGACGCCGGAGGCTATGCCCTGCCCTGCGCCTACATGCCCCTGCGCTTTGGAAACATAAAAGAGAAAAGCTTGCCAGAGATCTGGAAGAATATGTCAAGTTACGGGCGTTTTTCGGGCCGATGCTCCTGTCGGATGAAAGACCCCAAGTTCAGAGCTGCAAACAAAAGCATCCTTTAACTCATAGAATTTCGAAGGACGATATCGCTGACTAACGTCAGCTAGAGTTCCGATGTGCCACGACTACGTCGATGGTAGCCTCGAAAAAGTCGAGGCATAGTCGGAACGGCAAAAGTCCCGGCCTTCCAACTTCGTCGGAAGAATCTGGACGAGAGTCCGGATACCGCGAGAGGAGTTCACATCAAGGACCTGCGAGACAAAGGGAAGATGTTTCGCAGCTGTCAGTTAATCAATCCATTAAACTTATTATTATTGAAGATCAATGCTGTAAGAAATGGCTCTTATAAAAGCTGCTCGAGAGGGCTTTGGGCATTTAAGCGCCATATTTGATTGGAGGTTCAGATAAATGAAATTTAAAAGACTTATTCTATCATGTTTGCTTCTGCTGGGGTATTTTGCAGCGAACACGCATGCGATCGAGGATGCCGGTTCGGTAACATTGGGCCCGGGCGAATCTCTTGCGGATAAGCTCATAGATGCCAGCAACAATGAGGAAGGTGTGTATAAGAACGATCTGGGAATTCCCCCAACTCCCCAGAAATCCAGAGAGCTTCAACAGAACAAGACTGAGCTCAATTGGACCATGCCCAGCAGTCTTGCAGGATTTGGCAGCAGCGCCAAATCATCCAGGGACGAGGCAAAGAAAATGACCGATGAAGCCGTCTCGAATGTTGAAACAACACCCCTTCAGGAGACTATGCCCGTGGTTGATGCGGCCGCTACGACTGAGTCAGAGCTGCCGCCTTCCCCATCTTCCATAGCATCCGTAGGCGGAAGCTGGTTCTTCGAGCTGAACGATAGCTCAAAGAGAGATGTGGCCCTTGCCCTCTTCCAAAGCGGCAACTATGTCTACGGGGCTGGCAACATGAGGGAAGGAAACAGCACCCTTCAGGTGGCGGCGTCGGGATCGATTCAGGGCGAAACGATGGATCTGGATGTGATCTCCCTGGGAACTATCAACCTCTACAAGCTGGCGCTCGACCTGAGCGGGGATTCTGCATTGGGAGACTATCAGGCGTTTTCCGCAAGCGGAGACGCCTGGAAGGGAAGCGCCGAAGGCCTGAGGACCGCATCTCAGGATTGATGCCCTAACAATCATTTTTTTGACAGCTTTCGGTTGATAATACAAATAATGCATTTATGGCAGTCGTTTCCGATAATAGAACCCAAAGATCAGAGAGGTATTTCGCCCGGAACCGTTGATCCATTAAGCTTATAATGGTCCTGATCGACTGCTGGATTAATGGCGAAGAGCATGGATGGTCCAAACCCATTGGAATGCCATCCTCCAAGGAGGTTTCGAGAATATGAAATTTAAAAGTTACATTCTATCTTCGTTGATACTCTCGGTACTATTTGCATCGAACGCGCAGGCGATTCTGGACCCCAGCGAAGTATCAGTCGGACAGGGTGAATCCCTGGCAGACCAACTACTCCAAACCAGCAGCGAGGGGGGCGTATTTATCGCTTCCGACCCAAGATTTCCGTCAACTCCCCAGAAGTCCAGAGCGCTTCAAGAGAACAAAAGCTCGCTGGACTGGACCATGCCCAGCACTCTCGGCACAAGTGCAACCAGTCCCAAATCCTCCCGGGCCGAGGCTGAAAACAATGAGGCCTCACAGAATGATACAACATCCCAGGAGACTCCACTTGTGGCTAATACATCCGCCACTGTCCAGTCGGAGCTGCCTTCAGAATCGTTCGTGGCTTCCATGGGCGGAAGTTGGTCCTTCGAGCTTAATGATAGCTCGAAGAGGGATGTGGCCCTTGCCCTCTTCCAAAGCGGCAACTATGTCTACGGAGCTGGTAACATGAGGGAAGGAAACAGCACCCTTCAGGTGGCGGCGTCGGGATCGATTCAGGGCGAAACGATGGATCTGGATGTGATCTCCCTGGGAACTATCAACCTCTACAAGCTGGCGCTCGACCTGAGCGGGGATTCTGCTTATGGAGACTATCAGGCGTTTTCCGCAAGCGGAGATGTCTGGAAGGGAAGTGCCGAAGGTCTGAGGACAGCATCTCAGTAGTAACTAAGAATCAATGTCGGAAGCTTCGACATTGATTTTTATTACCAGCATATTTTATTATCTCTAACACATTCATTATTTTTAAGAATATCCTTACAATTAAGCTTATTATAGTGCTTATTTGCCTATTTATTCTGTCATGAATTCATCTTTCCTAGAGAATAGTTCTCGTCGCATCTTTGAAGGGATAAGCTTTAAACCTCCAAGATGCCCTTACGTAAATGGAGGTATTAGGAGAATGGGATTTAAAAGTGTGATAATAGCTTTGGCCTTGATTGGATGTTTCAGTGCAACGGCATTCGCCCAGGGACCAAAAACCCAGATAGTTGAGCCGCAGTTTCCAGGAGCGAACATGTCGGGCAGCGAGATTTACAATGAAGTGCGCCAGGGAGTCTACACCAATCCGAACGATTCCGGGCTATCATTCCGGAACGAGAGCCTGTTTATCATCAGAAAGGACACGGGCATGAGTCCCAATGTGCCGGCAAGAGGAGTGAGGACGCCGGTAAAGGTAATCCAGGGGCTGGGAATCGCACCCGCTTCAGGAAGCTGGTCTTTCACCCTGACCGATGTGGCCACCAGGTACCTCAAGCTCAACCTATACCAGACCGCGGATGCCGTCTTCGGCTCTGGTGAGCTTATGGATAATGGGATCACTACTCAGGTCACAGCGGGTGGAACTGTGCTGGGAGACAGGCTGTCCTTGTACGTGACCCCTATAGGCACCCAAAATCTCTATCGCTTCAGCCTGGAGATAAAGCCCGGTTCAATGGATGGGGATTACGTCTTCACTGCTCCTGGAATAACTCAACCGGGAGTGGCCTTCGGAAGCTTGATAGCGCCTCAGGGTGCTGTGCCACTGGCCCAGCAGACTACTCAGGCCGTGCCTGCCAGCCAGACGCTGCCAGCCTCTGCTCCGCAGGTGCAGAGCCAACAGGGTTACTGATTTTCGCATCAAGGCGGCTGGCATGCCCAGGACGCCTTTTTTGCGTTCCCTTTTTAGAGTAGTCGCTTTTGGATAGCCTGCCTCGCAGAGGATTACTATTAATAATATCACATGCTATTTTCGATCGAAGGTTACCAGATATGGCAGTAAATCGAATGCTGATAACAGTTTTATTATTCATCTCATTGGCCGTTCCGGCCGGCTCGCAAGGGTATATGGGAACCGTCTCTACGGGCACGGGAATTGTGCCTCCTTTGACCGTTGGTTTAAGCTCCGCTTCCGGCGTGACTCTAGGGAAGTTATCTACCCTGCCCAATCTCACGGGAAGCTGGTCAGTCGATCTGAAGGGCCAGCAGATCAGACACCTTGATCTGCAGATATTTCAGGAAAGCGACCTGATTCTGGGGTACGGCCAGATGACTGCAGACAGTGCCAGCCAAACAGTGTCCGCTGCCGGATCTGCGGCCGGAGACAGTCCAACCATTTTCATCTCCCTTATCAACCGGCCTGAGGTTTTCAGGCTGAAGCTCTCCGCATCGGGAACCGCCCTAGCCGGTGGGTATGATTCCCTTTCGGTGGCGGGAGTTCGCGAGTCGGGGACGGTGACGGGAAGCATGGTCTTGGCGACAACGCAGAATCAGCCAGCTCTCCTTGGCGCGGCCGCCAATCCCAGCGCGACCTATGGCGCCCTGGTGGGAGCAGCGACCGGCAGCCTAGATGAAGGGAACAGCACCGGACACTCAATTGAGAGCCGGAGCTTCTATCAGAGCAGCACCGGCCAGGGCGCTACGACCTCAGATGGGTCCACAGTCGCCTCCAGCTACGGATGAGGCGCAAAAAAAATGATACTGGGGGCAGCTTAAGTCCTTTGGGTTTCTATCAAGGGACGAGGGATTCTGGACGAAAGGCCAGATAGCGATACTTATTCTTTTTCTTGCCTGCTCTCCAGCATCGTCCAAATGCGGTGGTGGATCTTCGGGAGGAGCCTCCTACAACTTTATGAGCGACTCGGCCGTAGACATCAAACATGGATAGTTACGAGGAGTTCGTATAATATTCAGAAGAGTCTCAGTTGATCTCCCTGCCGCCAAAATTGCGACAATCAGGCTCGGCCTTAAATTACTTGCTCTAAAATTAGACTGATAAAACAGGCAGCACGGTGCTGGGAGACTGCAGCAAGATCGATTCGGACGGAAGAAAGGTCCGCGGAATCGCGGATGGCCTGTGGGGAGATCTGAAATGTTCCAAAGATAAGATGAGGATCTGAAAAAGAGATTTTGGCGCAATCAGCTTCTCACATCTTTGCCCCCGGACTGAACCTCTTCATAAGCCTTTTCATATTCATCTTGCCCATGCCGCCCCTCATGCCTTTAATCGCTTTTTGCATGGCTTGATGGGACTTGAGAAGCTCGCGGACCAGATCGGGAGACGCGCCGCTTCCACGGGATATGCGCTTGATGCGCGAGGCGGTTATGATCTTCGGGTCATCCAACTCGGCCCCGGTCATGGAGTCCATGACCACTCGATACTTATCCAGGCGGTCCTTTGTCATCTGGTATTCTTTATCCGACAGCTCGAGGCCCATGCCGCCCATGGGAAGCATCTGCATGATCTGCTTCAGGGGCCCTAACTTGTTCATGGCCTCCATTTGCTGGTACATATCCTTGAGGGTGAACTTGCCCCTCATGAGGGATTCGACGTCCACCTCCTGCTCGGTCTGTACCTCCTGGGCTCTCTCGATGAGCGTCTTTATGTCGCCCATACCCAGCAACCGCGAAATGAAGCGGTCCGCCTCGAACTTCTCAAGGTCTGCTGGCGTCTCTCCCACGCCGATAAAGGCAACCGAAGTCTTGGTCTCTGCCACAGCTGAGAGCGCTCCTCCTCCCTTGGCTGTGCCGTCCAGCTTGGTTATGATCACGCCCGTGATCTGCACGGCCTCGTTGAAGGCGCGAGCCTGTTCCGAGGCCTGTTGGCCTATAGCCGCGTCCATCACCAGGAGCTTCTGGTCGGCATTCACCACAGCATGAATATCCTTCATCTCTTGGATCAGATCAGCCTCCAGAGCATGCCGTCCTGCGGTATCGACGATCCTGACATCATATCTCTTCGTGGCTTCCAGCCCGGCTTTGGCCACGGCGGGTGCATCCGGATTGCCTTTTTCGCCGTAAAAGAAGATTCCCTGCTTCTCGCAGAGAGCCTTGAGCTGGTCATAGGCGCCGGCACGGAAGGTGTCGGCGCATATCACCGCCGTGCGCAGCCCTTTTCTCTGGAAGAAGGTGGCCAGCTTCGCTGCGGTCGTGGTCTTTCCAGAGCCCTGCAGGCCCACCAGCATGATGTTCTGCTTCTTCAGGGGTATGTCGGAGCCGCGACCCACCAGGTTGATTAGCTCCTGGTAGACGATGTTGATGACGTGCTCCCTGGGATTCATCCCTGCCGGCGGCTTCTCATCGAGCGCTCGTTCCTTTATGGTATTGGAAAGCTGCATCACCATCTTCACATTTACATCAGCCTGCAGAAGAGCCCGCTGAATCTCCCGCACGGCCTCATCCACCAGGGCCTTGTCGATCTTATTCGCCGACGCAATCTTTCGCAAGGCATTGCGCAGCGATCCGCCTAAGTTATCCAGAACCATAATGCTTCAAAGATAAGGGAGCCACAAACCATATAAGAATGTTCCTTGCTGAAAACTCAAAGGCTCAAAGAAGCTGGTAGATGATAGGGATCGGTTACATTCGCGGAAAAAATGATACGTTTTTAGACACTTTTCTCGCTAGCGGGGTCTTTGCCCCGCCATCACGGCAATGCAAAGGTACTGCCAGAGCACATTCACCTGCGAAAAACCGGTCTCCTTCCACCACTCTGCCTTCTTTGCCTTGCTGCAATAATAGTGAACCTCCTTTTCATCCCTCAGTCCGCCCACAAAATCCGATAACTTTGGATCAAGCGCCTTCCTCCGGTTCTCCATCTCCTGGTAGAACCATTCTTGCATGTCGCTTTCCTCTTCCGCGTAGCCTTCTGCTGCGATGAGCCACCCGCCCGGCAGCAGAAGCCGGAAGCATTCTTTTATCACCGACCTGTAGCGATCGAAGGGCAGGTGCTCTAGAACCAGCGTAGAGATTATGGCGTCATACTCTTCCCTGGCCAGATCGTGATCCCAGCCCTCTCGGGAGATATCGGCTATTTTGTATCCTTCTTTTGCAGCCTTTTCGATCTTACTTCGGGCTATGTACATCATCTCTTTCGAGCCGTCGATGAGATATATCCTGGCGGAAAGCTTCCCCAGCACGGACAGGGAGGCATTGCCGGTCCCACACCCAAGATCGATGATCCTGGCACTGGGCTTCAGGTATCTTTCGCAGGCTTTTGCCACCAGATCGAGCATGTCCTGGTAGTGGGGAACCACCGAATACTGATAGGTGTCATACATGCGGGCATGCTCATCGTAACAGGAAACCGTGGAATCTTCTGGCATTATCTTCATGGAACGAGGAAAAATACTAGTGCAGCCTACTTTTCACTTCTATAACTCATTAGTATAACGGTCTATAAATCTAAAGGGCCCTGGCTCACCTTGTGCCAACACATAAGCGTCATAAATGCCTACCAGCCAACATGCCAATACAAGAAGTACAGGAATCATCAACCAGCTAAGAAGGGCGAACACTACACTCGCAATGAACAAGACTATGCCGCGTTTTGGTTTGCCAGCATAAACCTGTCCCAATCCTACTATGAGAAAAGATAGTATCCCTGCTATGACTGGATTCTTTTCACCTGCGCTTCCAGCCTGCCTGACACCGCATTTAGGACATATCTCGGCGTTGATGTCGATTTTTGAGCCACAGTTTGTACAAAATTTATCATTCTTACCAACGGGTTTCTTTCCCTGAAGTGCACCACAACTAGTACACATTGCAGCGTTCTTATCAATCTTTGCACCGCAGTTCGCACAATACTTGGTGCTCTTAGGTTGTTGAACAGGCACTTCCTCGCCCGCCTTTTGAGCACCCAGGTCTGGTCCGCTCGGCTCAATGACAACTGGTATCTGGGTGCTTTCTTGCTCGTCACTCATCCAATCCCTCCCTCGAAATTTATTTGATATTCATACTATTACTATAAGAAATAAGTTTTGGATTATTCATCAGATCACCTTTTTCAATAGATGCTTCAGATCTTGATGATTAGAGCGGAACAAGGTGTTTTGTTACGTCCTGTGGTCTTACTGCATTTGGGACGGTTGATTGATATTGGTTTTACCAAGCCCACCACTACAAGATTCAACCTAGTCCTGAAGCCGCCTTCAAAGCAGCAGCCAGTAGACCAGCAGGTTCACGGCCGTGAGGGGCACTCCCACGCGCGCGAACTCCAGGAAAGTGATGGTCTCGCCGCTCTGTTCCGCATTCTGGATTATGATCACATTGCTCGCTGCTCCCAGTATGAAAAGGTTGCCTGCTATGGTGCTGCCCGCTGCCAGGGCCATGAGTTCCCGGGCAGAGGGGTTGACCAGCAGAGGCTGGCAGAGGGCCACGAAAGGCACATTGGAGATGAGCTGGCTGACAAAGACGCTCAAAGTCAGAATGGCTGGGACAGATGTCAGATAAGCCTGAGAGCCCATCATGAGCGACTGGAAGATTCCCGACCTCCAGACGCTATCCATCAGCACGAACATGGCTGCAAAGAATATCAGAGTGCTCCAGTCGATCTTTCGCGCAACCTCCATTCTTCTCGAGCTGAAAAGAAGGATGGGCAGGGCAGATATAAGGGCGATGTAGGTCAGCCTGAACTCCCCTCCCATGCCCAAGAGGACCGACGCTATCTTTATGAATATCAATATTACGAGCAGGATGAAGGACACCTCGGAGAGACGTGCCAGCCTCGGGTCCTCAATCTGCTCCTTGCGAATCTGCAATGGCCTGCTCTGAAACTGATCCTTGTAGAAGAACTTGAGCAGCAGATAAGCTAGCAGCAAATTCGCCACCGTTGGCAAGAGCAGGTACTGCAGAAAAACCAAGAACGGATCTGCTAGTTTCCCATTGATGGCGATCAAAAGGTTTTGCGGATTGCCGATGGGGCTCATAGCGCTTCCCGTGGTTACGGCGAAAGCCAGGGCTAGGAGGAGCAGCTTTGGAGATACCTTTTGAGTTCTGGCGAAGTAGAGCATCAAAGGCGTCCCGATAATGGCCAGAGTATCATTCATGAGCAGGGCGGAGAGGAGACCGGCACCAAAGAGAATCAGGAGCAGGAGCTGGTCCAAGTTCCTGGCCCGGCTGAAGATGCGGTAGGAAAGGTGGAGGAGATAACCGCTCTCCTGCATGGACTCGCCGATCACGAACATCCCCGCTAGGAAGATCATCACATCCAGGTTGACGGCCCCGGCAGCTTCGTCGGGCGAGATCTGGCCGGTGAGAAGGACAACCATCGCCCCGAGAAGCATTATCTTCCAGATCTCGAGCTTGATACTTCCCACTTGCCGGATGGCGACCAGGATCAGAACGGCAGCCAGAGATAATGCAGAAATATTTGCAGCTTCGAACATCCTGACCCGAAATCCTTGCACTTCATTGGCGCGACTTTTTCAGCCAGCACAAGGCAATTGAATTTTAGGGTCATGGAAATATAGTTTTCTCCTTTACTTCGGCCCTCTCCAGAAACGTACTGTGGAAAAAAATAAATCCTAATGTCATAAATATTAAAGTGATCGGCTATGAACGAGAAGAGCGAAATCGAGAAGAATGCAGTAATCCAGAAGAAGGGGGTAATAGAGCTGGACGATCTGCATTGGGAAGAGATCGTCGAGAAAGGGGGCAAGCCCATTGTGGTCATGTTCTATAGTCCCTTTTGCCCGCACTGCATGGCCATGATGCCACATTTCGAGAAGTATGCCGAAGAGTTCAAGGACAAAATTCCCTTCGCCAGGATCGATGTGAACAATAATCCCTATTCTGTCAACAGATACGGTGTCATGGCCACCCCCACCTTCAAATTCTTCTGCGGGGGAAGGCCTGTTCAGGAGATCGTGGGTGAGATATATCCCAGCCTTCTTAAAAAGATCACCGAAGATGCGTTGCAGTATGGAAGCACCTGCGCGTCCAAGTCGACTCCCATCGATTACAACCTAGGGTATGCATGAGGTTTCAAAGGTATTCCCAAAGAACATACTTGCATATTGAATTTGAATTTTAGGATTTAATTTCTGCGCAAATTCATTTATAAGCAATAGAGCCCATATCTCAGGTCTTCGGACATCAAAAATTATAAAATAGTTTGACGATTATGACTGCATGTCAAATTAAAATTCATAATATATAATCCTGACCGACACCTTTATTACCTGAATATTGCCACACGCTACCATACTTCACGGTCTTCGGGCGTAAGGCCGCTTAGTTGTGTAATCTGGTGCAAGGGCTGCAAGGAAGCAGCATCGTAGCTGGTGTTGTCGTGTTAGGCATTGATGATCCCTGGATCTGGGGAGTTTATCTTCTTTGTATTTTAAGCACACTCTTGTGCGTGATTTATGGTATAGTCAACTGGAATCGAGAAGGCGAGCTGGAGGCGCTGGAGATCCGAGAGGAAGCCGCCTGGGAAGCCGAAGAAGAAGAGATGCAAGATAAGGAACTTGGAGTGTGACTTAGATGAATCTTCTTCTTCTCAATATCATCGTCCTGATCTACCTACTGATCACCCTTTATCTAGGTTACAGGGGCTGGAAGCAGACTAAGGACTCGGAAGGCTACTTGGTAGCAGGCAGGAAGACCCATCCCTACATCATGGCCATGAGCTATGGAGCTACCTTCATCAGCACCTCGGCCATAGTCGGCTTCGGCGGTACGGCAGGCCTCTTCGGAATGGGCCTTTTATGGCTGACGCTTCTCACCATCTTTGTGGGAGTCTTTCTGGCCTTCATAGTCTACGGCAAGCGCACCAGGAAGATAGGTCACAATCTCAACGCCATGACCTTCCCAGAGCTCTTGGGCAAGAGATTTGACAGCAAGTTCGTTCAGTACTTCAGCGGCATCGTGATCTTCCTCGGTATGCCTCTATACGCCTCAGTGGTGCTCATCGGAGCGGCGCGGTTCCTGGAGACCACCCTGGCCATAGATTTCGATGTGGCATTGCTAATCTACTCAGTCATCATCGCCGCCTACGTGGTATGGGGAGGCTTGAAAGGCGTCATGTACACCGATGCCATGCAGGGAACCATCATGTTCATCGGCATGGCCATTCTCCTCGTTATGACCTATGCTAAACTGGGAGGTGTAACTGCGGCTCATCAGGCCTTGACGAACATGGCCAACCTGGTTCCGGCAAATCTGGCTGCCCAGGGACACACCGGCTGGACGTCAATGCCAATTTTCGGGAGCACCTGGTGGTGGACTTTGATATCAACCGTAGTCATGGGGGTGGGCATAGGAGTTCTGGCCATGCCCCAGCTGGTGGTGCGGTTCATGACCGTCAGGTCCAACCGGGAGCTGAATCGAGGCGTACTGATTGGTGGTATCTTCATTTTGGCCATGACAGGTGTAGCCTTCGTGGTGGGCGCCTTGTCCAACGTCTTCTTCTACCAGACCCAAGGCAACATATCCATGACCGTAGCAAAGGGCAACGCCGACAGCATAATACCCATTTACATAAATG
>CAZPUO010000023.1:0-18471 GCA_964589745.1 uncultured Methanotrichaceae archaeon | reverse complement strand
GGTCGTGTCCCTAATCTACTGAAAAGTATATATTGCGTTGCTGCACCATATTCCTCAGGGGTAGCGATGGAGTCAGCTTTAGAATTGTCAAATTATTGGTGCCCGAATAAAGGATGCAAAGACTATGGAAAAAAGAGCAAAGGTAACATAGTCATCAAGGAAAAATTTGGCAAGGATGATAGATACCTTCTGAAATGCAGGACATGCAAGCACTGTTTTAGCGAGACAAGGGGAACACCGTTTTTTTGTCTTCACTCAACCAAAGAGGAAGTTCTAAGTGTTTTGGCGATGCTGCCTGAAAAAGGAAGCATCCGCGGTTTAGCTCGCGCAACGAATCACAGCACAAACACAATCAGTCACTGGCTTGATGTTGCTGGGGAGCATTGTAGAGAGGTAAACGAGTATTACCTACATGATCTCATGCTTGAAAGAGTACAAGTCGATGAGATTTGGTCCTACATTAAAAAAAGAAAAGAATCTAACAGATAGCGATCCACTCGATTACGGCGATGCTTATTCTCTGACTGCGATGATGCCCGATACAAGGCTGTTCATAAGTCATCATGAGGGAAAAAGAACGATAGAAGACGCACAAGAACTTTTCAAAGATGTAGAGCGAAGACGTTCAATTGCTTCACCAATTCCTGTTTTCACATCGGATAATTGGAGTCCCTTTGAAGATGGACTTGTAAGCGTTTATTCTTTTCTTGAAACCCCGTCCTACAGTGGAAGCGGAAGAAAACCGCATCCTGTGATGATTCCTTACCCTAATCTAAAATATGCGAGGGTATGCAAACGAAGGGAGAATAACCGGATTGTGGAGATCGTTGAAGAAATCGTATTCGGAGAGCCTGAAGAAGTACTGCATTTGCTGGGAGCAGATTCAGGAGGCAGAATAAATACATCTTATGTTGAGAGATTAAATCTGTCAATTCGCAATTCGCTTGCCAGATTTATAAGACGAGGTATGAATTGCAGCAAGAATATTGATATCCATTCTAAAGCTATTGATTTCTTTCAAGCCTGGTACAATTTCGTGAAATCTCACAAGAGCTTGAGGTTAGGGTTCGAAGATGGAAATAAGAAATGGAAGCAGAGAACGCCTGCAATGGCCGAAGGTCTAACGGATCATGTATGGTCTCTATATGAATTGCTGTGTTTCAGGATTCCTGTCAGTTAAATTGAGACACGACCCTTTGCTGTGGCTGCAAGGTTAATCTCATCCCTTTGCATTGCCTCGATCTGCTACACTCCATCTTTTTTTCATAGCCGATCCTGTCAATGGATGGTGACGGTCTTCAGGTTTCTTATGATACTTACATAAAAATAATCTTTTAATACTAAGCGAAAGAATATGGTATTTGGAGGAATCTAAATTAGAGCAATCAAATTGATGTTGATTATCCTGATACTCGGAATGCTGACAGCAACCGGGGTCGGGCAGGAAGGAGCAGAGCATCATGGGCAATCACACGATGGAGGCCATGACCACGACTTTGGCGGTCACAACTATGATTGGCTAAGTTCGGGAGGGATTACTTACTACCATAGTAGCTGGAACAGCTATCCCTGGTACTATTCGCCTTATACGTATCCGAGCTATTACAACTGGTATTATCCAACGTATTACTCATACCCGAGCTACTATTACAGCTATCCTTACACATATCCGAGCTATTACAGCAACTACTGGTACTATCCAACGTATACGTACAGCTATTAGTCGAATGGAATGGTTCTGCTAGAGCTGCCGCGCGCAGGTTTAGCCAATGGGACGGCATTCAATGCTCTATGCGATAGAGGGGTCTAGCCCACGAGACTAGCTGGCTATGCGCAGGAGGCGCTTTCGGGCGACCAGATAATACTCTTCGGAGAGTCCAAATCCCACATAATGCCGCCCAGTCCTCGGACAGGCAGTTGTTCCAGATCCGATGAACGGGTCGAAATGAGGGCATCAGGAGAAGCTATCTTCAGGAGCTCCTCAATGGGCTTTCCGGCCTGATGGAGCTTCCCCTTGCCGTTAACTGCTTTCCGGAAGACTCCGGGCAGACGGGCTTGGGAGCTCTTTCGGAAAGACCCTTTCGAGCCGTAGACTATATACTCGCACTGATGCCCGAACCGCCTTCATCGGGCCGAGTGGCCTCGGTCTTGTCCCAGACAAATACGCCCCGCCAGATAAATCCGGCCACCCGGAGGGCATCCGAGATAGTCGGGAGCTGCCTCCAATCTGTGAAGCAAAGGATGAGCACTCCATCCTTGAGCTCCCTTTAGCATTGAGCCATCCACAAGCAGCACCAGATCAAGAAGCTCCTCTGATCCCGGTAATCTCCCAGAAAATCAGGTGCACGATCTTGGTGCTGGTCAAAACGTATTTCTCGCCTGTTGTCCGGGCCCTGGCAGAGCTCGGCAGGCCGCCTGATGAATAGGGCGGTTCGGTCAGAACCATTTCCATGCTCTGGCCGGGGACCTTTGGAAAAAAAGCTCCAGGGCAATCCCCTTGATAGATCTGGTCGACGATAGAAGCCGACTCTCTCGACCTCACTTTCACACCGCTCGGATCGGGCATATTTTTCATAACTTCCTCCATAATCTTTTGAAATGTTTCCATAGAGGCGTCCCGGCCGGCAGATGGAAAGCTAAGTGCGCCATATGGATGATCGATATTTTATCCTTTTATATGCGGCAAAAACAGATAGCCTGATGATTGAGAGAGACCGATATGTGTCAGTGTGTGAGGGTAATCTTGGAAAGATCATCGGACCTGTAGATGATGATTAGAGATCGAATCATGATTGCCCTTCAGGCTCGTTAGGTTTTTATCTGCTTAGGTTATCATTGATGATCTGGAGAGTGATCTTATGAGAACTATGTTGATCCTGCTAGCAATGGCTCTGTTGATCATCCCTGTCATTTCCCAGTCCACTCAGATAAGCGGAAATTATGGGGAGACATGGCTTGCGCAATCTGGAAATACGAATGTGGTCGAGCAGCAGTCACCCAATCAGGGCCTCTGGTCTTGGGGCGCTATTCCTAAAGGGCGTTCGCTTTCAAATGGTAAGCTAATGCCAGAATCTCCAGGCATGCTGATTTATCCAGCCTTCCCGACCAGCACAACTCCTATCGTTATTAATGCGACGACACCGGGTGAAGCGATAAACGGCTCTAATTCATCCCAGATCAGCAATCCGTACATCTCGGAAGATCCGTGGGTCATAGCTCAAACAGCGGATCAGCCGGTGTTTTTCCGAACACTTCCATACTAGCCGCACAGTCGATCGCGAGAGCTGCGCCTGTGGTTTACTCCACAGCTGACAGCCCTCGTTAACCTTTTATGAATTTCGGATCAGAAAAGCCCGGATAAAGGAGGAAGATGAAACCGGCCGGGTGTGGATATGGCTAATATGTAGCAGTAACTATTGAAGGATCATTCTATCTCAATACGTACGGTTTTGCCTTACATATTTAATGGCACCTGGCAATACAAAACATCTATAAAGGTATCGATAAATTATCAATGAGGAATTGGGCATGAAGACTAAAATGACCATGGTCATTGCTTCACTGGCAATAGCAATTATTCTAGGGCAGCAATCCGTAGCTCTTGCATACCCTTCAGGCATAGAGGATTATGCAAAGAATTTAATTGTTAATGATCCGGAGATCGTATCTAGGCTGGATTTCTGGCAGGCCAATTATTTGCTAACAGATGTTCTAGAAATTATTTGCACTATCAAGCAGCCCTATTCTCAAGATGACGTCGATGTTCTGGATTACAGATTATCTGGAGTAGCAGAAAACATAAACAGCAGATACGAAATTTACGGCGTTTCTGTTGCGGTGTCTGATGTTGTGGCCAATAAGCCGGTAATAACGCAATTTTATAAAGGCACTTCGAATAACTAGGCAACCATTTCGGAAAGGATGAGCCAATTAATCAAGGCGAGGCAGCTCTAGAAACTGACTCTCCCGCGTTGACGGCGATTCGTGAGCTCAACCCATGTTGGAAAGGCTAGAGGAGAGCTTGCTGATTGCAGCCCTGTCCGAACGAGCGTGACCAATATACAAGGTGGGTGGCCTGGCCAATGTACTTACCTGATCACCTCGATCCCGATCACTCTTAGTATCTCTCAGTATTATTGTATGCATCAATCAATGTTATGGCCCTGCCTTCTAAATAGGGTGCACCATCGATAAGATGCACAATCCCCAATACTATAAGATTTACTCCAACGTCTTTGTAGGGATCAAGACCAGGATTTGCACCAGTTACATAAATAGAGCCAGTTTCATCCTTTATACTCCAGTCACTTCTAGTGAGTTGCGCACCAGGTCCTTTCCACCCAAGATACATCCCCTCTATTGTGACCAATTCGCCATTATACTTCTCAGAATGGTTTAAAATATCACCAATATTAACTAGGTGTGACATCATCGCTTTAGAGTTATTGCTGGACTGAGATCCCGTCGGATCCGATATAGCCACATTGCTTGCGATTATTATACCACCTAGCACGGCGATATATAACAGCATAGTCCTCATGAGCTTCTCCTCGTAGGCAGTGTCATTATTGATTGTACTAAATAAACTTTCACTTTAATTCAAATAGATATTACCTCCTTAATGATTGTGAGAATCCCCCCCTCTGTCCCTTCCGTCAGCCAATAAAAGGCGATCTCGGTCCCGGCTCGAAATAGAACGCCCGTCATTCTTGATCAGGTCCTCAAAGAACGGATTGGCCTCTTGGGAGAAGAGCAGCATACTGGCGTCTTTGCAGCGTCGGGAAGATCCCCGACCAACTCGGCGGCGCCGTCATAGAGCTGCGAAAGATCGTGCTCGATAAGATGACCCGGCGATCGATCTGCTGCAGGATATTCTTGAGCTTAAAGACGCTGCAGGCCCTCGCACCTGCATCCCCCAGCTTTCGGCCCCAGTCTGCCGAAGATGCCCGAGCCGCTGCTTCGGGGTATTCAATAAAAATATAAATCCCAAGAGGATCCTCGAGGTGTGGATAATCCACTGAGCATCTTGGCCGCCGAGGATGAAGTGCATCAAAAGCCGGCTATTCTCAGGCCTCGTAAATCCCTGCGCCCAGCCACCAGGTATCGTCTACCCTGGATACATAGCTCACTTTTAGCTCACTTTGATTGCTGATCGGGTTTCTCCATCTGTATTCATAAAAGCCACTGCCATTCATGGCTATGGCACGCATCTCGCGGTTGATGTAAATGCCCTGGTCATTCTGAATATCCATACGGTTGGTTCCCACCTCTTTGGGCAGGTATGGCAAGCACAGCTCAGTTCCATTGAAATCCTGGGCAAAGATGTAGACATCTCCCCTTACCCAGCTGCTATTGAGGTCCATGAAATCCTGCAGGGCTTTGTCCTTGCCCGCCACCAAGGCGTGGCTGTAGGCCTCCTCCACAAAAGTCTTCAGCTCTTCCCTGCTGGCCGGCTTCATGGCAGATAGGTTCTGGGCTGAGGACAAGCTGTATACCCCTGCCGCCAGCCACCAGCTATCGTCCACCGTGGTGGCGTAGCTCAGCTTCAGCTCCTCTCTCATATTTTCTCTTGGGTTGGGGTAGAGGTAATAGGTCTGTCCTGATCCGGTCCTGGCCAGTTCGAGGTTATCTCTGGTAAAAGTGACTCCATTGGAATCTTTAGCCTCCAGCCGATTTGTGCCCACCAGCTTTGGCTGGAAAGGCAGACTCAGAGCATCACCCAGGAAGTCATAGGCAAATACGTACAGATCTCCCCTGACGAATTCACTCTCGGGATCATTGAAGACCTGGAGAGCCTTATCCTTGCCGTTCTTCAGAGCATAGTCTCTGGCTTCATCCACAAACACCTTCAGTCTGCGCTGGTCTTCAAAGCCGAAGAGCGGAACTTGGCCTGGGAGGTATATACCAGAGCCTATCCACAGGTCGTCATCAACCTTGAGCACATAGAGAAGTTTGAGCTCAGTCTGGTTCGCCTTGTTTGGATTGGGATACACATTGTAGGCAAAGCCACTGCCACGCTTTGCCACCTCCATCAGATTCTTTATCGTATGCACGCCGTTGGGATCAACCAGATCCGAGTTATTTCTGCCAATCAGGTTGTGCAGATAGGGATGAGACAGAAGTGTGCCATTGAAGTCGTAGGCGAAGATGTACAGGTCACCTCTGACAAACTTTCCCTTTGGGTCGCTGAAAGCCTTTAAAGCCTCATCGTTTCCATTATTCAGGGTGTAATTTCGGGCATTTTCCAGAAAGGAGATCAGCTCCGTCCTGGGTTGTCATTGGCTATCGGTGCCGTATAGACGCTCTGATTTGATGGCAGCTTTGCTGCTGCACCAATCGACGTGAACAGGCAGGAAGCCAGGGCAAAGGATACTATGAACCTGGTCAACTTCATGGGCAGTTCCTCACAACTAAGTTCCTCACAAACTATAATTGATCTCGTCAAAGAGAAGGCGGTCCTTTCTCGCCTGAAAACTTTCTCTTGCCTGAAAATGGCTCTCCGATTGTGTCAAGCCCTCCTCAAAATTGCCAGTGACTTCGACAGATGGAATTATCGCGTTACCTGGCTTATTAGTTCTTGATCGATGACCCTGCTCTCATCCACCGCGGAAAGCAGCTCGTCATGTATAGAACTGGGAGAGTAGTAGAGCATCACCAGGACGCCGGCATCCTTTGCAGCCTCGATAGCAGGCACGAAATCGCTATCTCCAGTGACAACCACGGCCTTTCCGACAATCCTCTCACAACTCAGCCGAACAAGGTCTACGGCCAGGGCAATGTCCACCCTCTTTTGCACAAACTCTCCGCCCACACAGCCCAGCCTCCCCAGCTTTACCTCGAACCTGGGCAGCTTGCGCAGGGTATAGACGAATTTGTCCATGGATGCAAACCTTCTGCGCTCCTCCTCCGTGGGAGGGCAGCTCTGGTATGGCATGCAGTTATAGTAATAGGTTCTCAGCCGCTCATAGTCGCCACAGAGAATCTCTGAAAACCTTGCCAGATCGATCTTGGGTTTGCCAAAATCCACGTCTAGGATTTTCGTCAGATAAGCTCCATCGATGAACACAGCAGCGCGATTATCCAAAATAGCTCCCACCTTAATGCATTATTTACTGCCGTCCTCCGGAACGGCAGTGGCCATTATCCCGGCTTATCATTCGTCCGATGGTATATCTAACTTGCGTTGGGTCAACTACCACGGCCTAAAGTCCGTGGCTTGCAACTACCAGTTAGCGTGTCGCATTCGGCTGGTTGACCTTTGGATGGCGAATCCGCAGAGTTTCACAGATTTCTCTCGACCCAGACAGCCTGCCTTGCATGGAGATCTTGACGCCGTTAAGCGGCCAAGTCATTTCTGCTTGGCTCGGATCATTCCCTTACAGGAATCATGCCACACAAAGCGATTGCCTTTCGTTCACCGTCTTTCTCAAAGTAGATCTTTGAGTGCCCTACCTGATTGCTCAGGCGAAAGACTGTTTCCTAGACCGTTTCTAGGGAACTAGGATCTAATCGACCCGAAACTATATCAAATCGAGCAGCGCGGAGCGAAAGTAATCATTCAAGGGGCACGATTCATCCGCGCCCTGAAGGATGCTGTCTTCTCTACCCCTTGACCCCACGAGATAAAATTCTTACTTCATTTCCTTAACATAATTTCTCTGGCATCTCTCCAAAATTGCAGGCGTTGTAGATAACGGAAAATCAAATTACAAATAAGATCAACTATAAATAAGGGACATTCCTGCATTAATAAGGGACATTCCTGTATTCTGAGATATTGCTTTCGATCTTTTTAGAGGCTTGCATCCATCAACCAAGACCTGCCAGCCAAGATGAGGCCGCCAGAAACTGCCCATCTGACAAGCATTTCGGCTTTTCGCGACAAAATGCCGTGCTCTTTCGGAGGGCGTCACTTTTCCTTGGCAAATTCTTCAGCCGGTCGGCTTATGGTTCCTTCAGCTATTTGTTCCTCCAGAATGGATCACGATAGTGGCGAAAGTTATCGATCTGGTCACTGACCTTTTGCTTCCTTGCTTTCGACTATCTCCACAAGCTTTATTTCAAAAGTCAGGGTTTGCTCGGACAGCGGGTGGTTGGCGTCTAGAGTAACGGTGGAACCGGATATATCCGTGATCTGCACTGGTATCATGGTGCCATTGGATGCGCAGATCTCCAGGGTCATGCCCTCCACGGGAACGATCTCCTCGGGAAGGTCCTTCTTGTCCACCTTAATCACTCTTTCCTCCTTGTAATGGCCGTAAGCCTTTTCGGGTGGAATCTTAACTGTCCTGGATTCGCCGGGGCTCATTCCGACGATGGCTTCTTCAAAGCCGGGAATGAACCTGCCGCAGCCTAATTCCAGCTCCAGCGGATCGGCCCCCTCAGTTGTGTCAAATAGAACACCGTTATCGAGCTTGCCGTTGTAATGCACCAATACCGTGTCTCCTATTTTCGCCTGTGCCATTAGGATCTGCCTCATTTCGATCTTTTCAGAAAATGTTCCTTCAAACTTTTGCCGCTTCAACTATTTAGTTGGTATCCTCTCCTTCGACCTCGTGCTGAGAGCCGATGAATTTTTATTGATCAACGAATACCTTGTAGGGAGAGTCGCAAAAAAGCCTAATATCCTAATAGCGACCTATTGAATATTCAAAAAAAGACCGAAAAGAGCGAAAACGAGAGCTATTGACTCGCTTGAGTTCGATGAGCTTCAAGGTGAAATCGAGATATGTTAAGATGGAAATCTGATCGAGGGCTTGAGGCCAGGATGTTTCTAACCATGTTCCTTCTGGCTGTTGTTTACCTGGCCTTCCTGGCGGTTCTGCTCGCCCTGCATACCAGCCAGGTAGTGATAATCTTGTTCATTGGCGGATTCATGTTCCTGCAGTATTTCTACTCGGACAAAATGATCCTGGCATCCATGGGTGGCAGAATTGTCTCGGAAGATGAAGCTCCGGAGCTTCACCAGATGATATCAAGGCTTTGCGCCATCGCTAACCTGCCCATGCCAAAAATCGCCATAGTTAAGACCAGCATGCCCAATGCCTTTGCCACTGGGCGAAATCAAAAGCATGCGGTTGTGGCCGTGACCACTGGCATCATGCAGCAACTGAACCGAAGCGAGCTGGAGGCGGTACTGGCCCACGAGCTGACCCACGTGAAGAACAAGGATATGATGGTTATGACCATAGCCACTTTCCTTGCCTCAGTGGCCCAGTTATTCGTGCAGTGGCTTCCCTTCATGGGAGGCGGTAGCAGTCGCGACAGGGACTCGGGCAACTTCATTATTCTCTTCCTGGTCTCCCTCGCGGTCTGGATTGTGAGCTTTTTCCTTATCCGCGCCCTCTCCAGGTATCGGGAGTTCGCAGCCGACCGGGGCTCGGCGATCATCACCGGCCAGCCGTCCAACCTGGCCTCGGCCCTCATGAAGATAAGTGGCTTTCGGGTTCCCACGCAGGATCTGAGAAAGGTGGAAGGGCCTGTCAGCGCGCTTTTTATCGTACCGGCCATCTCCGGATCGTCCATTATGAACCTGTTCTCCACGCATCCCACAACGGAGGCCAGGATCGCCGCGTTGCAGAAGATAGAGCAAGAGCTGGAGGCAGCCTGAGATGGGGTTCCTGGACTCCATCTTGGGAAAGACCAAGCTTCCTGAGGCCAAAACCGACAAGCTCTTCGCCATATCCACGGCTGCGGTCACATTGGAAGCAAACTTGGGTCTGAAGCCCGATGGAGCGGCAGCGGTGTGCATCAAGCCCATGGAGTCCTCGAAGTACGATGCCGCCAGGGCGGAGATCGAGGATCTGCTCAAGCTGGGCATCAAGGAAACGGGTACGCAGTACAGCATCCAGAAAGACGAATACAACTACATCTGGGTGGTTTTGAAGGACCCGGATTTCGACGATCTGGTGACCAACATCCAGATGGTCTGCCAGATCCTGATGGAGCAGGGCTTCGGGACGCAGCTTCTGGCTGCTGTCTACCGCTTCCGGGGCGAGGCGGCAGTCTACTGGATCTACAACTTCAAGCTGGGCTCCTACTATCCTTTCGTGCCGCGAGGCACCCAGCGGGATACGTCGCAGGAGTTCAGGTTGAGGTCTCTGATGGAAAAAGAGCTGCCCGTGGAGAAGGACGAGACAAAGTGGTATCCCATGTGGGGGATGCCCTTGTAGTACGGCACAATTATGAACAGATGAACCGCTAATACATCTTTCCCATACCGAGGGAAGATTTGCGGGTGCTACATTTCAATCTATATATTTTGCCACACCTTAAGAAAAGCAGTTTTGGGAGCGATTTGCCAGAGGTCATGGTGCAACCTTGAGCAAGCTCGTCCATGGCGGCCTTTGACACCTGCAGAAGGATCTCGAGGCCAACCCCAGGCTATCCTCAAACAGGATAAAGGGCTCAAAGAGTGGTAGCAAAGCCGAGCTAAAGATCCGGCTGCAGATCGGACTCATCGAAATGGGGATAGATTTTCTTATGGGAACTCCCATCTGGAGTTAATGGAGAGTCTTATTAATAGACCCCATCCCATTCTCAGATCTTCTTTCGCACCTCAAATCGCATGGTAATAATCCCTAAACGCTTTCTTCATCCAGGTCTCGAGATGGAAGTTCTTTAACCTTCGCGTATGCCGCTTCCGCTTCAGAATTCCTCCCCATTGCCTTTAGGATGTCTCCTTTATGAATCCACACGACGGAATTCAACGGATCCAGATCTAAAGATTTGTTGATGTATCCAATGGCATCATTGTTCTTTCCCAGAGCAGCCAATGCAACCCCTTTGGTATCCAAGGCTGCTGCCAAATCAATGCTGAGAATATCTATAGCCCGATCTGCACTTGTTATGGCCTCTTCGTTGTTGCCCTGTTTATAGGACAGCCAAGCTTTATCATTCAAGGCGTTGCCATTTGTGGGATCTAGCTCCAGGGCATGATTATAACTCTGAAGTGAATCATTGTATCTGCCTAAATCTTGCAAAGCAACTCCTTTCAATATTATGGGTTCGGCATTATCGGGGCTGATCTCAATGGCCTTCTGGTAGCTCTCTAGAGACTCATTGTGCATCCCTAAACCGTTAAGGGCGCTCCCTCGCCCGATCAAGGCTGCTACGTTGGATCCGTCAATCTTCAGGGAATTATTGTAAGCGTTAAGGGCATCTTCAAATTTATACTGGAATATGAGGAGTCCTCCCTGGTTATTCCAGAAGCTTGTCGTGTTGTTATCTGAAGAACTTTCAGCTGCTGCAACTGCAGCTGTGAGGGTGCAAATGGTCAAGGCCAGCAAAATTTTGGCACCTTTCATGGGTATCAACTCAAGGGCTAATTCAGGAAACTAGTTAAAATGCCTTTTGACATGCAAATTCCACCTGAAAAGCGATATCGGATAACTATGCAAAAACAAGAGCAGGCCGGGGCCGTCCACCTGAACATTGGCGACATTCTTCTCATTCAGGATCTTGAGGATTTCGAGGGTCATCTCCTTGCCGCTCTCATCTGACTGGCTCCTATGCCTGAACTCCACAGCGAAGTTGTGTCCGCCTATAGACACGGAATAAGCAGGACGTTTAGGTTACTAAGAGCCTGGCCTTGATTCTTGATTTGAGCCAGTCGCTCTAGCAATCTGTGATGATACCTCGTGACATTCAGATGGGCACCTTTCACTTCAGGAGAAAGGACGTCTAGGTCCCTCATCCGCGGCTCCTCTGATAATTTATTTCGCACGGCAATTTTTCTCTGAACGTTAATTACGTTTAGCCGTTAAAATAAACACTTTCGCCCTCGCTCGTATGCTTGAGATGGGATACTAGGTAGAAGCTGGCAGGGTTGGCGTTTGGCCGCACCTGCAAACTCCTCAAGACGATATAGAGCTTTGCATAATGTAGCTCAGGGCTGCATATTGTAATGAATACTCGCGGGAGTTTGAACTCGACACATATGGTATCAAGCATTTTATCTAGCATGGTATGCGGATTTTAAATGTAGGTTGCAATGGGTGGATTCAAGGGTTACATCTAGCGGAACAAGTATTAGTGCAGGTTTTGCTGCATGTGGCGGCACATGTGCTGGAGCAGGTATTGCAGGTTTTGCTGCATGTGGCGACACATGTACTAGAGCAAGTGTTGCAGGTTTTGCTGCATGTGACAGAACAAGTATCAGCGCATGTTTTGCTACATGTAGGGGAACACGTGCGACATGTGTTGCCACATGTAGCGGAACACGTGCTAGAGCAGGTGTGACAGCTGTTGCCGCATGTAGCGGAACACGTGCTAGAGCAGGTGCTACAGGTTTTGCTGCATGTGACAGAACACGTCACAGAGCAGGTGCTGCAGGTATTGCTGCATGTTTCTGTGCATGTGTCAGATGTGAAGCATCTTTCACAGGATTGTCCCATTGTAACTGCCCTCTCATATGTATTATTGATGGCCAGGCTGCATTCATTTCCTTCACAAGAATTATTGGGATTCAGATTCGCCGTTGGTATGCATCCATACCCAAATTTGCTCTCAGCCACTCCCTTTTCCACAATCCCTAGTTCCTCTGCTGCCTGATTACATCTAAAATCATAGAGGGGTGAGATGATGATATCAATTACACAGGTTCCAGAACTGGTAGCTGATAATGAATTTACAGCAATGATCATAACAAGAAGCCCTATCGCCATTAATGGCAACCATCTCAGCCCTATGCAAATCCCACCTACAATTTATCTTCTTTTAAAAACCATGATTTAATCTAGACATTGGATAACAAATTAATCGTGCTCATCTTAATTTTAGTATTTAAGATTTTTTTGGGCAAGTTTGATTGTTTATTGTTCCTGGCTCTGCATGAGTTCAGATTCGTTCACTGATACCTTTATTGCCTATCGTAAAACACAGATACCCTATATCGTTGATTTCTTTAGATGCCGGAGGCTCCGAATTCGGTGCTTCACTGTTCCGTCCATTCTTTCTTGGCCCGCTCGAAGATCTCTTCTATGGTCTGTCCCTCGTAAAGCCTTCTGGAGATCTCGACGTAGTCAGTGGGCTCACGATGAAACATAGCCAGGAACTTGTGGGCTCTGGCCGGTCCCAGGGCTTTGTAGAGGGCATCCAGACCCCTTGCTCTTATCTCGGCGTCATCCATTGCATCAACGTCGGACATTATTTTACCTCACGTCTGATATAATCTATTGGATTTATGATCTTCAATTCAAGGTTCAGCCTTTGAGCCCGTTTGGCCAGCAGATCATCACAGGTTATAAAGTAGTCCGCTTTGATATAAAAGGCGCACGCAAGATGAATTGCATCCTTTGATGCAAGCCTCGCTGATTGCTGAAAAGACTTAGCCATTGGATAGATATACTTCTCTGGACCAAGTCGTACATCACAGAGCAGAGATAAGCGGCGAACTTCATCAATTCTCTCGGAAAAGGGGCAAAGGATGGTTTCGTCTTCATGCATAAAGGACCACGCGAGCTTGACTCTTTCATCCTCGGCCATCAGAAAAAGCTCTTCGCATGCCAGCGCTTCCATTCGTATCCTGACCTGGCGTGGATCATCGAAGCCTCGCTGAAAACAGTTGTAATCGGGGTAAAGCAGGTCCATTAGCGCTCCTTGTGAAGGATTTGATCATGCACAAATTATTTAAGCTTTTTTTGGGATGTCATTCGATCTCGGCGCAAGATGCTCATCCGGGCTCTCAATGCGCAATCCGAGCCTGCGGCACTTCAGGATCTGTACGTGAACATCTCGGGAATGCTCGGCCGCTGGACCGAAGGCTTGAGGAGGCGCTGGAGGTGTGGAGGCCTGGGCAGCGATGGGCAGGACCGAGACGCCTCGGGAGGCCTCTGACGTAGGATGGTTCTATGGCATTTTCTCAGGAGCAATGTAGAATGACATAGAACTTATCCGGTGGAGCGGGCCGAAGCCCGCCCTCAAACGCCACCTAAATAATCAGAGTCATAGGTCTTACCGGCAGTGGTATTTGCATAATTCAGCCGGACACTTTCGGGTAACAAATTCACATCATTGGTGACATAAGCCGGACCATATTTTCCAGATGCATCAATGGCGTGAACTATGCCATTATTACTAAGATTCGTTCCGGTCATGAATGGCCTTTGTAAACTTGGAGCGGTGTTTGTAGGCATGAGCAAATTGGGGTCGTCTCCGAAATGCTCTTTGATCCACATATTATATTGCTCGACCAGCGCGTTATAGGTGCGATGTTCTGTCCCTGTTGAGCCTGCTGGTAGGCCGCTCCGAGCTGGAAACTCAGGCGCATACCGTCTATTGTGGTCTGCTGCTTAGAACGATTCGCCCGTGGCATTGCAGGTTACATCATCGCGTCTCGATGCTAAGGCAATGGCTGAGAGATCCAGATATAGAAATTGAATGTATTAGAGGAGTTCCGCCAAATTAGGTCTGCCATTTACCACTGAGCTGTTCTACTATTTCATGCGTTACTTTTCGCTTTTTTAGTACAATTTGAATGTTATATTTACTGCTCTATGCAAGTCATAAAACCGCGTTAGGGCCGGGCGGCTCCACGGGGGCGCGAGTGCGTGCGGCTGCCACAGATACAGCCCTGTCGCAGCCAAGAGCTTTTTCGCCTAATGCATCCGTTCTGAGTAATGCTGAGCTGGCAACAGTTCTGGAAATGATGGCAGTTAAATGCTGCTATCCTTTGCACCATTTTAATCCGTTGGATAAGTTAAAATATTTTGAAATGAGTCCAAGCTCAGAGTTGCCCTAATGATTCCATCTGTAATTGAAGTGATCTAAGGAGGTAAGGTAAATGGCAGGGGATTTCACAGCAGTAATTGCAACATGGCAGCCCTTCTACAATCTAGCCGGTTCAGCGGCGTTTACTCTTGCTGGTCTTATATTCGTCGCAGTTTCAATTAATATAGGTATGTTTGCACTAGCCGGGGAGAAAGGAGATTTGGTGCAATTTGCACGTCAAACTCTTGGTAGCTTTTTGGCACTAATGATAATCTCATTAATATTTTTAATTCCCGGGCAGGATCGATATGGGACGGGCATACCGCTTCTATCCGTGGGCGTGTTAATGATGTGG
Organism: uncultured Methanotrichaceae archaeon; assembly: GCA_964589745.1. Lineage (GTDB taxonomy): Archaea > Halobacteriota > Methanosarcinia > Methanotrichales > Methanotrichaceae > Methanothrix. The sequence goes on along the minus strand of CAZPUO010000023.1, from coordinate 3,407 downwards.
CGTGCGTTGAAGCTATGGAAAAGATTCGAATTTGGGAGCAAAGAGCAGCGACTCTTGGATAGCGCGCTATTTCGATCGGAGCTTCTCATTCCCAACACTGTGTGCTATGCGGTGCTGATTTTCATTTCTGTGGAGCTGATATATGGAAATACTGACCACCTCAGCTGGATGACCATGGTGATAATATGGCTTTTAATGGCTGGCTCATTAAGCGCATGGTTCCTGATGCTGCATCTGGCGAAGATGGCACAGGAAAACAAGCCTAACGGATGAGCATAATGTGCATGCAGCTCCATGCCAGCGGGTATGTCAACCACGAGTGGTCACCAACAATCCCGCTCGACCGGGACGCAGGCGACATGCAATCCTAGCTTGTTCCTTGGATGGCCGAGCCTCTCTCAGCTCAAGCTAGCCCAAGGAAGCTGAAGAGGAACGCCTCGATCACCGGCGATGGTGAAACTGAAGTAAGGAGCTGCCCTTTCAGATGCACCCATGAGGAATGACGGAATGTATTTAAGCAGGATAATGATTAAGCGTTGGAGAACAAAGCTGACGAAATTGCTGAAATTTCGCCTCGCCGCCATGCCCGCACGTAGGAGCTGAAAGATTGAAGGAATCGATTTTTGGCCGGAACGTGACCGCCTTTGGCGTGATGCTGCTTGTCGCCGTCATGATCCTGTCCGCCTGTGAAGCTATGGCGGCCGAATCTGAGGATCAAGTTAATCTGAATATCCCGGATCGGGCCTGGGACCCGGTCTATGCCAATCTCACATTTGGCTGGTGCGGCGAGACATCGATCCAAATGGCCATGGCTTACTTTGGCAGAGAGGTATCCCAGAAGGATATCAACCAGGCGGCAGGCCCTGATATTCCGGGGATAAATGAGTCTGACGTGGATACAGCCCTGACCGCGCTGGGGGTCGCCTTCACTCCATGGCCCGATTCCGAGCAGGATCTGGACGGTTTCATTGACTGGATCAAGAAGGAGCTTTGCGAAGGGCATCCCGTCATCTGCGGGACCAAGATCTATCCTGATGAGCATCCCGATTGGTATGTGGACCACCTTGTCCTGGCAGTCGGCTTCGATGAAAACGGCCTGATCCTTAACACACAGACCAACTGTGACGGTCAGCAGAACGTCTCCTACGACCAGCTGAAATCCCGAAATGAAGGTTACTCGTTCAAGAGCAATCAAGACCGGTACTTCGGAAGAGCCATCACCGGGCTTAAGTAATTTTTACAGGAGGGAAGAGCGATATGTTAGTTGTAAGGGGTGTCGTGGCAGTTCTAATCTTTTTCGCATTAGCCGGCCATGCACTGGCAAACAATGACGATAATGAAAACCTGAGCCCGTCGCCTGACAATGCCTTTAACATCGAACGTGGCTGGCTGACCATGTCCGATGGAGTAAATCTCTCTGTCACGTACTTCCTGCCTGCCACAAAAGAGCCGGAGGAGAAGTTCCCAGTCCTGCTGGAGATGGACCCATACCGCAAGGACGACATGTCCTATCTCTGGGACTATCCTACGGCCTCGTACTTTGCCAGCCATAGGTATGCGGTGGCACTGGTGGATGTTCGGGGGACTGGAAGCAGCGAAGGGTCGGTCCCATCTACCGAGTACACGGAAGAGGAGCTCTCCGATGGTGTTGAGATAATCGATCAGCTCTCAAAGAAGGAATGGTCGAATGGCAATGTAGGTATGTACGGATACTCGTGGAGCGGCTGCAACTCTCTCATGATCGCCGAGCGAAAGCCTCCCGCCTTGAAAGCCATACTGATAGCGCATTTGTCAGACGATCTCTTCTATCTGGATGTTCACTATGTTGACGGCGTCTTCCATACGGACACCTGGGAAGCTATGATTGACACCTACAATGCGCTGCCTTCCTCTGAGGATTATGCCATCAATCCTGAGTACTTTGAGGAGCGGTTTGATCAGGAGCCCTGGCATTTTATATGGATAAGGAACCAGGCAGACGGCCCGTTTTGGCGTAATGAGTCCATCAGATTCAATCCGGATGTGGAGCTCCCGATCTACATCCTTGGAGGGCTGCTCGATAGCTACCGCGATACCGCTGCGCGGATTATGAACTCATCCAATCCTCTGGTGAAGGCAGAAATCGGTCCCGAGGCCCATAATTGGCCAAATGCCGGAGTCCCGGGTCCCAATTATGAGTGGCGAGAAAAGGCGATCCGATGGTGGGATTATTGGCTCAAAGGAATCGATAACGGCGTCATGGACGAACCCCGCTTTATGGTCTTTGTGCGGGATGGATACGAGCCTTCCACGAGCATTAAAACGCTTCCCGGAGAATGGCGGTGCGGTAACTGGCCCGTCGGCGGAATTGAAATGCAGAGGCTGTACCCTGAAGCTAGCCAGAACCTGTCGGATTCTGCTCCAGACCGGATAACCGGACAAACCCTCGCTTATCATGCAGGAGCGGGGACTGACATTCCTGGCTGGTGGGGCGATCTGACAGATGACATGTCCAGCGACGATGCATATAGCCTTGTGTATGATTCTGCACCTCTCACCGAACCCTTAGAGATCATCGGCTTTCCGGAGGTACACTTGAACATCTCGGCCGATGCGCCTCTCTATCAGTGGACGGTGCGGCTTGAAGATCTCTCACCCGACGGAAAAGTCTCTTTAGTCAGCGGTGTTCTGATAAATCCTGCAGATCGGATATCGCGCTTGGAGCGGATGCCTCTGGTTCCTGGGGAGCCTGCGGAGCTGTCGGGCGAGATCCATTATACGACCTGGCGGTTCAATCCCGGGCATAGAATCCGCCTCGCTGTCAGCAATGCCCAGTTCCCGATGGCCTGGCCGACGCCGTACAAAGGAAATACGACCCTGTTTACCGGAGCGGATACCTTCCTTGAGCTGCCTGTAGTAAAGGAGAACACCCTGACAGGCACTTGCGACGTCCCGGCACCTGAGCCCGAAGAATGGCCATCCGATGCAAGCACGGCAGGAAGAGAGGTCAGTTACCCGGCTGGCAACTATAATCCGGAGACCGGAGAAGCATCATACATCTGCGGCGAGGAGTTCTCGTGGGCGATACGGAATACATCGTACAATTACACAGAAAACAATACCTGGCTGGTGAATGATAATGATCCCGCTCATGCGGCTTATGAGACGGAGACGAACTATGAGATCACACTGCCAGAGCGCGTGATCCGCCTGATAGGCATCTTTAACCTAGCATCAGATGAGAAATCGTTCAACCTGACCGTCACCAGACGATTGTTGGAGAATGAAGAGGTGGTTAGGGAGAAGACCTGGAACGAGGTGATACCGAGAGATAACCAATAAATTATCCTTTACATTTTCATCTATATTTTTTATCTATATTTAATCTATATTTAATCTATATTTAATCTATATTTAATCTATATTTA
>CAZPUO010000022.1:0-18504 GCA_964589745.1 uncultured Methanotrichaceae archaeon | reverse complement strand
ACTTATACCCATATATCATACTAGGTAATCAGAGGTGTATATGGTAAGAAAAACACTCTTCGAAGGTAAAGACCCGAAAACGCAAAGCATAGAAGCCGTAAAGCAGTTGATCGCATATCATCACCATGGCCAGGAGCCTGCTGAGATGCCGCCCTTTTATCGGCTCTCAGGCGAAATGGTCCTGGTGCTGAGCAACAAGGAGGACGCCTATTACGTGGTCGCGCACAAGGCCTGCAGCTGCCCTTCGGCCACATATCACCCTGGCCAGGCTTGCAAGCACCAAAGAAAATACTTCCCTCAGCCGATGCGGACTCTCAAGCTGGCCGATGAGATCAGGCCTGCAGGCAAGTGGCCGGGCGGCATGAACGGCCCTGTGACCTCCAGGCGGTGGTCTGAGATGGGTAGCATATCTAAGAGGTTCAATGCCCTGATCACGTGGGCAGAGCCACAGGGGGCACAGGACGGCCAGCTCGCCGCCCTGGTCCTGCGGGGCATTTGGCCGATATCGAGGGGTCGATTGATAAGAAATCCTGGAGTTCGAAGAGGCCCCTATCACGGAGGCGGTCTGAGATGGCCGCCGTACTCAGGATCAAGCTGGCCGATCTGCTCACGGTCATGACTTCGGATCTAGCGCCGCAGCCTGATGGACCAAACCCGAAGCAGAGCGCCTTTACGCAGCTCAAGCTCATCGGCTTTCAGGCCAGGGGCTAGACCGAAGAAACCAGCCAATCAGAAAATACGTTCTGAGAGCTATGAGCAGGAATTGAGGGCCATTCAGAAGTATCTGCGCAGTGCTCCGGCATCCCGCGAGGACCTGGAGTTTGAGCTTAATATGACCAGCAGCGCGGTTAGGCATAGGCTCGCGGTGCTGAAGGCTCGCGGGGTAATTGAGCATCGTCTAGATAATACTTACAGTCTCGGGCGGGAAAATGCTGGAAATCCCAGCAAAAGAGAGGATCTGCAATGAGACGCCAGCTCATGCCTCTTTTAGGCGGGAGATATCGCAGCGCGGGTACTGTGGCAAAGTTCCATTTGCACTATACGCCGAGAATGGGCCTGGCCCTCATGATGATGATGTTTGATGTGGAATTGCATGTCGGCTCTCAGATTGTTGTAGCGCAGCACATTTGGACAAAGGTAACGTCGGAGATGGCCGAACTCGACCCACGCAGAGGAAGCCGGATAAGCTTTAGCGCCGTCGTCGAGGAATACTATAAATTTACAGATTCAGGTTTGGAGCGGATTGACTACGGCATTTGCCAATTGGAGGACGTGGCCCTTGCAGCTGGCGGTGAGGGTGTGAGCTTCGCGGAATATATCGGCAACTTGAAGCAGTCATAAACTTTTGCTCGCGGGCAACTTGAGATTCCATGCCCGGCATAGGGCATCTTCGAGGACGGGATGAACGGCCGATCCGCTGTGCTTATATGCCACATGCACAAATTATTACTACATTGTCAGCCGCGAGGGGATCGAAAAAGATTGCTCTGGAATCAGGCCCGTTGGCTGGCCGGGCCAATGATCTCCACTCAGTGGGGTTTCGATGGGTCAAACTCGTAGAGAAGGAGTCCGGCTCAGGAAATGTTATCACAGAGAGGACTGAACTGGAAGCAGAAAAGGAGCTTGCGAAAGATGGCCATCCTCTGTATTACGATCCGGAAAAGGGAATCAACTTAGGTTGTTACCATTACTATCCCATAGGTACCCCGGAACAGGATTACATCAACTTCACCAAGGAGGCCGAGTTCGAATACATGCCTGTCTCTTACCAAACCGGCACCTATGACCAGAAGTGGATTGAGAAGCTCTGTGTTCAGAACTACATGATAGGAGCTGTCCTGACGGAGATGTATACCCACGCTGAGCACCTGCAGAAGACCACCGAGGTCAAGACCAGGTCGTATGAAACCTTGGATTTCTTAGCTGTCGGCGGAACCCCTTGCTGCACGGGCGTCCTTGAGGCTAACCTCAACAGCAACGTAATCGGCGTCGCCCACATCGGCTGGATCTCCAGGGACCCGGAGGCTGACAACCAGCTCAAGGGGCGCCATGCTGAGTATGGCAGATCCGTCGAGGACCTCACTGGTGTCTTCTCCATTGAGAAGTTCATCCAGCTCTGGGGCAACTCCACTTGCGGAGCCATCAGCGTTGATTGGCTGCCCTGCGTGTAATCGTAGCTAATCCCATCTCCTTTTTTGAGTATCTTGATAAATAGCAGCAGCACCATTCTTATATAACTGGTTCGATAAGAAAAGATGAATTTTGTGCAGATGAGAAAGTCACAAAAGTCTAAGGCAGGCCTTGGCCTATTTTATTGGTCGGTCCCAATTTGATGAGTGCACTTCGTAACTCCTCCAATTGCACCGGCTTACTTATATAATCATCCATCCCTGCGCTCAGGCATCTTTCCCTATCACCCTCCAGAGCGTAAGCCGTGATGGCTATGATCTTCGGCCCGTTAGGCCAGCGCGCGTGTATTTTTTTGGCTGCCTCCAGGCCATCCATCTCTGGCATCTGGATATCCATTAGAATCACATCATAGTGCTGGCGTTCCAGAGCCTGAAGCACTTCCAAGCCATTTGCAGCCACATCAGCTTCGTAACCAATTTTCTTAAGGATCTGCAAAACAACCTTCTGATTTATTGCATTGTCCTCCGCCAATAATATACGCAAAGGATAAAGGATGCAAAACTCTGGGATGGTCGTGGAATGAGTGCGGGCTTTGGGAATGTCCTTCTTTTTGGCCAAAGCATCTGCCAGGATAGTAAAGTGGAAGGTAGAGCCTTTGCCCTTTTCAGATTCAGCCCAAATTCGTCCACCCATCAGCTCTGCGAGCTTTTTGCTTATGGCCAGGCCTAGGCCTGTGCCGCCGTACTTGCGTGTGGTTGAAGCATCAACCTGGCTAAAAGATCTGAATAATTGGCCCATCTTGTCCCGAGGAATTCCTATTCCGGTGTCCTTAATTGTGAAGTGGATCTCATGATTGCTGCCATTCAGCACTCGGCTGGATACCGATATCACGACTTCTCCTTTTTCTGTGAATTTAACCGCATTGCTGAGCAGATTAACCAAGATCTGGCGCAGCCTGGCGGGATCACCTATGATTGTTTCAGGGGTAATGGTATCGACAACGTAAGCCAGGTTCAGACCCTTCTCAGATGCACTCGGAGCCACTAAATCCAGCGAGTCCTCGATGCAACTTCTCAGATCAAATGACTGTCTTTCTAGCTCCATCTTGCCGCTATCGATTTTTGAAAAGTCCAATATGCTGTTGATAACCGATAGCAAAGAATCGCCGCTGCTTCTAATAGTATTAATGTAATCATATTGCTCTTTTGTTAGATCTGTTCCTAAGAGCAGACCGGTCAGACCTATAACCGCGTTCATAGGAGTTCTTATCTCATGGCTCATGTTCGCCAGAAACTCCGCTTTGGCGCGGGCGGCAGATTCTGCTGCATCTTTGGCCTGTCTGAGCTCATCCTCAGCATGCCTTCTGGCAATGGCTCCACCTATGGAGGCCGCAGCAGCCTGAAGAATGGATACATCGTTGCCGCTCCAAAGACGCTCGGAATGGCAATCAGCGAAGCCAATAAAACCCCAAAATTTGCACTCTATTGAGATCGGAATGGCCAAAATGGATACGATTTTTTGAGCGTCAAGCGCTATTCTCTCCTGCTCAGGGAAATCGCTAACCAACCCCTTGATAGGATGTCCTTCCGAAAGGGTTTCATACCAGCTGGACATTGATGGATCCCAGGAAAAATTCTGCAAACTGGAGTGGTCCATCCAGGATACGATGGTATCCCCTACCCATTCATAACGCAGGCTTGCCAGATGCTCATTTATTTCCGAGTCGTGATTTTCAAAGATGTATACCCAGTCCAATTTGGCAGCCGCACAAAGAAGTTCCAGGGTCTGATTTATTGCAGAATCCAAATCCGTTTCAGTAAGAAGAATATTTGTGGCAATGGCAACACCGCCGAGCAAAATATCCTTGTTGCGCAGTTCTTCTTCTGCTTGTATGCGCTCAGTTATATCTGCACTAACTCCGACCAAGCCTATCCTCTCGGAGTTGATATTGTTTACGATGCTGAAGGTATAGGATGCCTGGAAAGTGGTTCCGTCTTTACGCTTGACCGGGAATTCACCTTCATAATGTCCGACTTCCTTTACCTTTGCCATCGCGTCCAGCATAATATTTATCATATTCTCTGGGACTATAGTTTCGGAGATATTTTTTCCTATGATTTCTTTCGCAGTCCATTGATAAAGTTTTTCTGCAAACTTGTTCCAATAAGTTATATTTCCGTACAAATCCGTTGTAATGACGGCGTTATAAACCTGGCTGAGCAGAGATGCCTGGAAAAGTATCTTATCTTCCGCCAATTTGCGCTCGGTGATCTCTGTGAGGAAATTCAAAGTGGCGGGTCTTCCCTCCCAACTGATCAGGACCGCAGAAATCTCCAGCCATTTGACAGCTCCATCTCTGTCAATGATTCTGAAAGCATACAATTGAGGGGCATTCTCGCCTTGCAGCCTTCTTAGATGGTTCTCGACTACCATTTCCCTATCAACCGGATGGATGAAATCCCCAAACGGCCTGGACATCAACTCTGTTTCCGAATAGCCCATAACCTTCGTGAATTTGGGATTCGCAAATTTGACTCTTCCATCCTGAGCAACCAAAATTGATTCATTGGCATTGTCAAACAGCAGTCGGTATTTCTCTTCTGATGCCCTTAGTGCATCCTCCACCCTTTTACGCTTCGTAATATCTTGGACAGTACCATCGTAGTGCGTTCCGTTCTCATCTTGCACTATCATGGCATTCATGGAGACCCAAAACCTGGCCCCATCCCTTCGCTGCACTTCAAGTTCGAATCCCTCCAGAAAGCCCTGTTCGAGAAGGAGGTTTATCGCTTTATCTCGGTCTTGGGGATTGGCATAGAGCTGATGACTTATATCCACAATGGAAGCTATCATCTCTTCAGGATTGTCATATCCAAAAAGCCGTGCAAAAGCTGGGTTGACGCTTAAGTACCTACCATCCGGCGTGCTCTGAAATATGCCCAATATGGAGTTTTCAAAGATATTTTGATATTTCTCTTGGCTTCTTGTGAGATCTTTCTCTACCTGCTTGAACCCGGTAATGTCGCGTATGAATTCTATTGCTCCAATTTTATTGCCTGATGAATCAAAAAGAGGTGCAGCTTTGCCCCAAAAGTAAGCTCCCCTTTTCCGAAAGGAGGAAATATAAACCTCGCCGCTGATGCTCGTCCCATTCCATTGCACATTCCGATACTCGGCTTCAATTTTTGCGTTAGATGCCAATACTAGATCAACAAGAATGGGACGCCTGCATCCGTAGAACGGCAAAGCATATTCATAATTGCCTTTTCCCAAGATGTCCATGGCTTTTATGCCACTCAAATTCTCCATGGCCTTGTTCCAAGCGATCACCCTACCTTCAAGGTCCACCGCCAAGATGGCATCGGGAATGAAATCCATGATTTCCGCCAGCCGAATAGACTCCATATCGGCTATTGGTCCCGAGGAATCGAAGGGGATCTCTATTTTCCGATCATTGTTATCATCTGACATGGACCACCCGAAACAATTGCCTGAAGCTCCAACTTACAATGCATGCGCCATTAAATATGCTTACCTTGAGATAGGACGTCATGGGTATATTGCGCTTCTGATCGCTTTATCAAGGCTGGGGCCAAGCAATAAAAGATCAGCCTGCCGAGGCGGATGGCCCGCCCTAGGTCCGTCTGCCTCAATAGCTGCTCCAGATTCTTCTCGCGCTCGTCCTGGGACTTGGGAGCCATCCTCTATAGGGATCCAAAAAGCGAAAAATGTTCGCTGCAGGGCGAACACATGCGGGGGACGGGATTCGAACCCGCGAACACCTACGTGACAGGGCCCTTAACCCACGCGTGCTTCGGAACTTCGGTTCTTGAGTTCTAGCTATCGATTTTATGCTCCAGAGCGTTCCAAGGGTGGCAAAGTCCAGTGAATGACTGCCTTATGGGGTAATAGAAATAAGGCAGAAGTTACAGATTAACTGAAGGATCGATAGATATCTCAAGTTCTTCGGAGAATAGGAGGCCTAACCAGAGGCCGCCAAGCGAAGTACCTGGATTCCTTAATGGACAAAGATCTGTCGCGAGCCTTGATTGAATAATCACTGCTATGCCATCAAGAACTACCACAAGATGCTGGGCCAAGAAGTGAATTCCCCTTCTTGAAGCGGAAATCAATACCATCCGCCTCACTGTTGCACGGCGGATAATGCCTGCAAAATATTCTACAAGATAAATAATATCAAACACCTTGCGATATTCAAGACCGCGTTCTATGGGATGTGTTTAAGTCAAAAAGATTATAATGGTCGTACCTCAATGCAACCAAGGATTCAAATGCTAGAAAATATCCTTATAACGACCGATGGATCCAAACCCAGCGAACAACAGCAGAATATGGAATCGAACTCGCCAAGCGCATTAAAGGAAAAGTCCTTGCATTATACGTTGCAGATACAAGCAAATTCACATCCGGATTGAGCCCGACAGATCCTTTTCTCGATCTTAGCCCTCAAGTGATAAACGATGCATTCATTAGCCTCCGGAGTTTTGCATTACAAGAAGGCGAGATTGCAACTCAAATGATTCAAGAACTCGCAAGAAATTCAGGCGTTCCCTGTGAGAAACTAAATATTGAAGGCTATCCCGCTAATGAGATTCTGAGGGTGGCCGAGGATAATAAAGTGGATATCATAGTTATGGGCAGTATCGGCAAAACAGGTTTGGGAGATTTTCTTCTGGGAGGCGTTGCGGGAAAGGTGGTCATGAAATCAAAAGTGCCCGTTTTGGTGGTGCCAATAAAAGATTTCGATTGATCTAGGATTTAGGAATGCTGTCGTGTAATTGATCGTTGAACTGACCCTGAATGGGATTAAGATCTCTTTTCGGGCTGTAAATCGATCCAGCTGAGTTAGAAAACTGAGATGTAGGATAGGTCCCGACTGTTGCAATTTCAGGTAAAGATCTCACGATAGCCGGAGTGTTTCACGACCGAGAAGCAGATAACTACCTCTGGTAGTCCTGTCCGAGCACCCCATTATGTTCATAGCGAGGAATCACGACTGCAACTCGGCTAATGAGGCAACGAAATCACTCGCCATATCTTCAGGTTGATCCCTTAGGGACTGAGAACTCATTGTCTCCAATAGGTCTTCTCTATGTCCTCCAGCTTTACCACGCTTGTGCGGTCGCTCACTTTCTACTTGACCTTGATCCAAGTGCCCTTTTTGAGCTCTCTTTCATTCCTCATAAGCTCTTGTCCGAGGCTTTCCAATTGAGATATATCCTTAATCAATCTCGCTGACCCCGAAGAGGTACGCCCCCAGGCCCAGGATAGCAGCACAGCTCACCGCCAAGAGTGCGAAGTCCAAGGCGGGCGCGAAGGTACTGGCACCTATCAGGCTGTACCTGAGCCCGTCCACCCCATAAGTCAGTGGATTGATGTAAGCCAGGTACTTTATCACCGTGGGAAACCTGTCAAGAGGAAAGAGGGCCCCTGATAGGAAAAACAGGGGGAATATGAGGAAATTCATGATCAGGCTGAAGCCCGACATATCCTCCATCTTCGAGGCGAAGGCGAGACCCATGCCTATGAAGGTTCCGGCTATGAGGACCATGAAGACCAGGGACATGACGAAACCCGCTGGTCCAGGTATCTTCATTCCAAGCACTATTCCTGATACAAGTATTATCACTGCCTGCATGACAGCTGTAGTGGCCCCTCCTGCTGTCCTTCCGAGGACTATGGAGATCCTGCTCACGGGGGCCACCATGAGCTCCTTCAGGAACCCGAATTGCCTGTCCCATAGGACCGTGAGCCCTGCTGCGGTGGAAGAGAAGAGCAAGGTCATGCCTATGATGCCTGGTGTAAGGAAGCTGACGTAGCCCACTCCAGCAGGTATCCCCTGAATGGCCGACGCACTTGACCCAAATCCGATGCCAAGGAAAGCCAGGAAGAAGAAGGGCGCTCCCAGGGACCCCACCAATCTACTCCTATACCTGAAGAAGCGGATCATCTCTCGTAGCCAGATGCTGTATATGGCATTGAGGTCTTGCTTCATCATCTTCTCCTCTTCATCATGGCTCTCATGATCGCAGACCCACCTGCTGCCTCCGATTCCCTGATCTTCTTGCCGGTGAACTTGAGGAAGACGTCCTCCAGGGTGGGCTCGTGGATGCTCACAGACCTTATGACAACGCCGCTGCAGGCGTCTCTGATTATCTCCGGAATCCTGAGCTGGGCGTGGTCCACCATCAGCTCCACTGTGCCATCGGTCACCTTGGTCGATTTTATCCAATTGAAGCTTTTCAGGGACTCCATAAGCTCCCTCTGACCGCTCTGTATCTCCAGGGTAATGGTATCTGCGCCGATCATGTCCTTGAGTTCCTCAGGGGTATCTAAAGCAACGATTTTGCCGTTATCTATGATGGCTATTCGGCCGCAGAGGTAGTCAGCTTCCTCCATATAGTGGGTTGTGAGTACCACGGTCACCCCTGCCTGCCTGTTCATTTTTCTGATGTAATCCCAGATATAGCGTCTGGTCTGGGCATCGAGCCCCAGCGTTGGCTCATCCAAGAAGAGGACCTTGGGAAAATGCATGAGCCCCCTCGCAATCTCTAGCCTCCTCTGCATGCCTCCGGAGTAATCCTCCACCTTGATGCCTGCCTTGCTTGTCAGGTCCACCAGATCCAGGACTTCTTCGATCCGTTCTCTGCGAACACGGCTGTCCATGCCGTACATTCTGCCGTGAAAGTCCAAGTTTTCCCTGCCTGTGAGCATATTGTCGAGGCTCGGGTCTTGGAAGACCACACCGATGGATGATCTGACCTCGTTCTTCTTCCCACGAACATCGTAGCCCCAAACCCTGGCAGCACCGCTTGTGGGGGAGAGGATGGTGGTGAGCATCTTTATTATGGTACTCTTTCCTGCGCCATTCGGCCCCAGCAGGCCGAAGAGCTCTCCCTTACCGATTTCCAGGCTAACTGAGTCCACGGCCGTAAAGCCGTTGAACCTCTTGGTCAGCTCGTGAATGGAGATGGCAGATTCCAGGTCAGCCTTTCCAGACTGCAAATTGTCCATTTGCCCTACCATATCAGTTGCGATAGGTCTCACCTTCTAACTATAGTTATAATTGACATATTCCAAATCATACACATCGTTCTCAACTAAATTAATTAAATCTGGAGGATGAATTTGTAATCCCTTGTTTCAAGAGCTCTGCCTATTAGATCCTCGATGGAAGAGCGCATATTCTCACTGAACTCGCTGCTCATATCCTCTGCTCGCTCAGCTTCTTTGGGAGCACTCATGCTATCAATCCAAGACAACTTGATGGCCCAAGCTAAAAGGGCTAGGAGAAGATACGAGGTTTCCACAGGGTGGGCAACGTTGAAATGCCCTTTCTTCGATCCTTTGGATATGACCTCTGCCATAATAGGAGCTATATTAACAAAGGGCCTTATTTCCTTCAGCTTATCGTAAAGGGTAGCGCTTTTCTCATGGTGAAGGAAACCAAAGATCCTATTGCGGGATTGGATATTGTGGATAAAGCGGTTGATCATTACATTGAGCTTCGCCGCATCATTCATATCGTCCTTCTCCTGGATCTGGCGGAGATCCTTCTCCATGGCAGCCATATTCTTCTTCACTACAGCCACCAGAACATCCTCTTTGGATTCGAAATAATAATAAAAGGCGCCTTGAGATACGTTGACCTCTTTCACTATATCGCTGATGGAGGTCTGATCATAGCCTCTGGTTATGAACAGTCGCTCCGCAGTGTCAATCAGCTCTTGCTTTCTTTCTTCCGGGTCCTTCACAATTCTCTTCACGCTAAGTTTCCCTATACTGACTGACTAACTACAAGTCAGTTCAAACTATAAAAATCCATCGCCTGCGAATAGGGAGGTTACCATTAACTTTACACCAAGACGAAGGACATCGATTTTGGGCTGGAGGTGTTGCCAACCGAAAATTAGTTTAACATCTCTCCGAATCGAGATGAGGGATAAACGATAACGGTTTTATCGGTTAGGAATTTTTTCTCGATCAATTACAAAGTATTAAATATGTTCAACCCGATTGCGACGCATAAGGATATTTATGATCAAGAATCTCGTCCAATGTGTCTTCAAAGAGTGTGGAGAGAGCTTCTGCGTCGAAATCTCAGATAGCTTATGGAAGAGGGGAGATACCTTCATCTTCGGTTGCCCAAAGTGCGGAAAGTCCCTAGCATTCGACCTCAAAGAGGCAATTGATTCATCTATCCCTATCGTTGGGCCAGGCACTCTCACGATCACAATTGAAGAAGACGACTCGAGCAATGCAGGTGGAATGGTAGTTAGGAAAGCAAAATTACAAAATTAAAAATATTGATGTGAGGATTGGATCATGGGAAAAATGCTCGTCCAATGCGCTTATTCAGACTGCTCAAAGAAGTTTCTTTTTGACTTTGGGCAGTCAGTGCTTGCCCCAAGCCTGAGCTTCGTCTTAAATTGTCCTCACTGCGAAAAAATCAATGTTCTAACCTTCAAGGTCGCCGCTAAGACAGAAGAGGATCTTCCGGTCTTGTGGGCACCATGTGGCAGTGGCGTGATCATCAGACTCAAAGACTCCAAGACGGATAATGATGTCCAAGGAAAAGGGATAAAAAATGGCACATAACGAGGTTCTCAAAGCGAGAGCTGCTTCTGATGATGAATTAGAATGGATAAAGTACGGTCGCAAATTGCGTCAGGATTCTCCGGATATAATCGATGCTCAGGCCAAAGCCCTTGTCGCGCTGGCATCCACTCTGCTCGCAGTCTATACAGGCGCTCTTACATTATTCAAGATCCCAGATAATTTCAATTCCGCTTTTTTCTTCCTAACGGGAATGGGCCTAGAGGCACTAATCTCGCCACTCAGATTGTTAATTTTCACGGTCCCCATAATCCTCTGGCTCCTGAGCATTAAATCCAGCTTAGACGTGTATCAGCCTGGAGCTTACAAGACAAATCCCATTTCACCGAACCAAATCAACAAGACTCTTGATGAGATAATTGCTACAAAATATGCTGAGCTGAGAGAAGCGATGAATTATTTCTTAGTCGCCCTGGCCGTTTCAACATTGTGTATAGGAATCATAAGCCTCCTGACTCCTGCAGCCACGGTCACGCCTGAACCTCAAGAGGTGCAATTCATCATTCCCTCGTCCAGCACTCCCGTGTTCGATAGCATGTCAATAGAATGGAATAAAACAAATATGACAACTGCATCCGTGAAATTGCTTAATGAGTCTGGTAATACAATCAACGTGCAGCTCGAGAACGGCAGAAAAGTCAAGTTCGATAGGACCTTAATACAGGGGATAATCTACATAAATAGTCAGCCGGATAAGCTAAATAAGACCACGTGATTGCTGTTTCCAGAATATGCCATGAAATATGAACATCAAGTGTCCGGGGATCATTAAATATTCCATGAGCACTGGACTTTAGGCATCCATAGTCTTAGGCATCCATTGTCCTTAAGTATCGGGATAGGTAAATGTGCAATTTGCAGCCAGCCAGTCCATAAGAATCAAAGAGATATACCTATGAACGTTCCAGCATTAACGGCAGCCGCCACATGGATGAGGGAAACACTTCGATGATCCTTACCCTTTCCTGGAAGGAATGAATGAAGAAAGTGCAAACGTGGAGCTATTCTATACCAGGAAGCTGAACATCGGCCTTGCAAAGGAGTCAGGAGCTGCTGGAGCCAGCAATGAAGGTCGTACTAAGGGAAGCTGTCTCCATTCACGGAAATAGTAGTAATATTTAGAGACGATCTTCCACGCGTTGCGAAAGTGATCTTGCATCACATTTGCCGTCTTTCTTCTTGCTTCCCTTGCTCTCTCTAACGGAGAAGAATCTATTCGGATGTGGTTTGCCGCATACCCTCTGCAAGTCCGATCCAGGGCTTTCCGCTAATCGGAAATGCCCTATATTCACCCGATGCGGAGTCGCCGTTTGTCGTAAGAACAAGCTGATAAAGGTTGATGGTTCCTGAAGATGTTGCATTCAAGCTCAATTTATTCCCTTGGATTGAGCCAGAGGCCGAAACATCCTGAGTATCTCCGCCGTCGTTAATCGTCCCTGATCCAGATACTGAATTATCTGATTGGAAAAGCGTGAGTGCTAGGACTCTATTCTTGTTGTCCCTCAGTCCGAAAGTCCAGTTTCCAGCTACGTTTGCTTGTGACCCTGCAATCGCTTGAGAAGATGGGGTTTGGGCCATATCTTGGGCACTGGTCTGGGCCTTATTTATGCTATTTGCAGTCTGATATTGAATTCCCTCATCAGTTTGAGCAGATATCTTAGATCCTTCAGGATTAGTGCTGTTCCCTGATAATTTGCCGGGCATTGTGAAGTTAATCCCGCGCTTCTTGCTCCAGAGCATCCTGGATTCTTGAGGAGTTTCAGGATAATTGGGATTATGGCTGTAGATTCCATTGCTTTCATCGATTAATTGATCCACCGATTTGCCTATGGAATCATAGATGGAGTCGGCATTGCTGGCGCATAGAGCAACCAAGACCAAAAATAGCACAAACAGATTCTTGAATCGCATATCTACTAAACCTTTCACCATTGGAAACCATTAAATCGTTGAGATAAGATTTTATCTTTCATTCGGATCGACGTTCATCAGGTGGGAAGAGTCCGCCATTAGCCGAATTCAATGGAGAGATCGCTGTGGAAAATCTGCGGTCGTGCAGTGGTCTTCTCTTCAAAGTCTTCCTGAGAGATGGGTAACGTGACGCTGTTGGGAAGAAGCACATATCGGCTATCATTAAAGCTAAGCTCGATGTTCAACGATATAAATGATGCGCTTCGATACAAATTCAGCCCAATCTATGGGCCATTATTTGCATCAGAGATCAAGAACTCTCCCAATAGGTTATTGGACATATGGCCATTCATTCTCGCCATCTTTAGGTATATTCGTCTCTACTACGGCTAATTTGAATAAATGACCCATATGGCCTAAATAAGCCATATTTCATTGTGCTAAGATGAAAAAGCAGAAGAATAAGGTTCAACCGAGATAAACCTTGAAGTAGACTATACTTATGGCAGAGTGAATGAGATTGAATTGTCTCTTACAGGAGGAATATGTATAATAAAATAAGCAACTTTACACGCCTGAAGTATGTTCTCGTAGCAATCCTGCTATTCTGTGTGGGATTAGTCTTGA
This sequence comes from uncultured Methanotrichaceae archaeon, assembly GCA_964589745.1. GTDB lineage: Archaea > Halobacteriota > Methanosarcinia > Methanotrichales > Methanotrichaceae > Methanothrix. The sequence goes on along the minus strand of CAZPUO010000022.1, from coordinate 5,199 downwards.
TGTTAGCGTTCTTCTTGATAATAACGATACCATTCGCATTAGCAGCATGGGCATGGGCGGCAATATTCCTTTACTTGGCTGCAATAGGGCGACCATATAGCGATTTTGCTGTAACGCTTCGGTGGCATATTTGAAGCTTCGGCCGAAACATGTCGTTGCCAAAATCGGTAACCGAATCAGGGTTTCGAGTGCCAAGGATATAAGCATGCTAAAAGGGATGGCCAGTGCCTGGCAGCTATTCAATGGGCAAATTCATCGACGGAGTTGAGGCCTGTGCTAAAAGGATGAAAGATGGCTACCCTCCACAGATTACTCCTTAAGCACTAGCTATGGCTATCTTCTGCCTCAGATATGATGCCGTTTCTTGATATCGGCAATGATGGTTGCCACGGGCTGATTCGAAGCTTGCACATTACGTACGGCCCATCGGCTAACAAACAATATGAAATGAATTGATTTAAAAACAAAAAATAATTTTTGAGTCAAAAATTAGCTTCAATGTCTAGAGCGGCAATTGACCAAGTTCCGGCTATTCCCTGACCATTGACATCTCCTGGCTTTTTGTCGCCAGAATAGTAGTATAAAGGCCACCCTTTGAAGGTAGTCTGCTGATAGTTATCGTCCTTCATGAACTGAGAAAAGTCCTTTCGGTTCAGCTCATTGCTTGCAATGTCTATAGGTCCTGCAAAAAAAGCAGGCCATTTAGTAGCACAATCATCCGTGCATGTATTTTTAAGCTTCCCTCTATCATTTTGATAGTAATATAAGGTCATTCCCCGGGCATCTGTAAGATAAGCTCCTAACGTCGGATTGTCTGCAACTCTGATAGTCCCGAAAGGCCTAGCTAGCACCCATTGACCTTTACCTGCCCTATTGCCATTAGTGTCCCCAGGCGCTTTATCACCCAAATATAGATATAGAGGCCAGCCTCGGATCGCGGTCTGTTTATGGCTGCTGTCTCTCTCGATATTAGCAAAATCGGATGCATTGAGCTCAGGAGGAACCATGATCTCAGAGGTATAGAATGCAGGCCAAACCGTTGCGCACGTTGAGGTGTTGGGAACGACCTCGAGGAGGACACCGCCTTCATTGTATGGTGAGGAGAAACAAGTGCTTTCCCCTGGAGTGTCATTTGCGAAATAATAGAGCGCAATGCCGCTTTCATTGGTGAGATACTCCCCATCGTCAGTATTTGAAGAAGTGGTTATGGTATACATAGATTGATAGACCGCCAATGCAGCTACAGACGATGATATTACTGCCATAATCAGGATGGCTAATTTAATTATGGAAGACATTCAAAATCACCTTAAAATGTATATGCGTTCTAAATTTTTAAGGTTTTCTGTAGGACTACGTGAAAAATTTAAATGATAATTCTCCAATCTCCACTTTAATCAACTGAAAATCAAACTGCGTGCGTCCTCCCCGCTCTAAAGGATGGGTATGCTTCAGAGCGCTAAGCTAATGGCTCATCAGAGGTTAATGTTATTCTTTGGCTCTTGACTTATGGCCGATCTTTGGATAAACAGCCTTTGGCATCTTACCTGGTAGGATCAGTTCAGTATCTGAGAACAATAAAAAAGAAACAAGATTTCCGCCAAACCTGAGTATCCTTTAGACACACTATAGCCGGTATTAAGGTTTCAGGCGTATGGTAAGGCCTTCCCGTAAAATGAGTTTACGTATTCCTTAACCATTCTCCTAGCAGAAAACCTAGGTCCCGTGGTCTTCATAGCTCCTTTCATAAGCTCGACCCATGAACGGGAATAGCCTTGGCCGTCTCTCTGATAATAGAGCGGAATCACTTCCTTTTCCAGGATGTCGTAAATAGCATTGGCGTCCTTTGCATCCTTATCCGCTCCATCCGCACCCTGGAAAGCCCAGCCGTTTTTGCCGTTGAATCCCTCTATCCACCAGCCATCCAGGATCGAGAGCTGCGGCACGCCATTCAGGGAGCTTTCATCCCGCTCGTCCCACAGGCCTCCATGGGAGGAACGGGATTGTTGAGCCAGAGGTCGGCGCCATGTACCAGATACTGAGCTAAAAGCTCACCATAATCCTCAACAAAAGCGATGCGCCCCCCCATTTCATGGTCATGGGCAAAGTTGAACACTCTCTGAAGTATCCTCTTCCCTTCATCATCTGCTGGATGAGCCTTTCCTGCGAACACTATCTGGACAGGACGCCATCTGTTGTTGATGATCTTTTTCAAACGTTCTTCATCAGAGAATATTAAATCCGCCCTCTTGTAAGAGGCGAATCGACGGGCAAAACCAATAGTCAAAGCGTAAGGTTCGAGAAGAGCTCCGCCGGCTACAATATTGATTGGGCTGGCCCTGTCCTCGACCCACCTCGATCTGGCTCGGAATCTGATATAATCTATGAGCTTAACCTTCAGACTGTGGTGAACTCGCCATAATTCCTCGTCGGGGATATGGTCTATCAGATTCCAAACCGTTTCATTATCGTGTTCCTCTAACCATTTCTGACCCAGGTATTTGTCCAAGAGCCGCTCTATCTTGGGCTCAATCCAGGTAGGAACGTGGACTCCGTTGGTTATGTAATCGATCTGAGCACGTTCTTTTCCTTGTGCAGGCCACAGAGAAGTCCACATCTGCCCAGCAACCTGGCTATGCCTCTTGCTAACGGCGTTGTGATGAGCTGACATCCTGAGAGCAAAGGCAGTCATGTTGAATCCTGCTCTCGAATTGGCGGGATTAGAACCCAATTTGAGGAACTCCTCTCGCTTCAACCCTAAAAGCGGGTAATAATCGCTGAAATATCGATCCATGAGATGGAACGGGAAAACGTCATGTCCTGCAGGTACAGGCGTATGGGTTGTAAAAACCGAGGTGGCCTTAACATGGCTGGCGGCGTCTTCGTAACTCATTCCGTCTTGAACCCGCTCTCTGATCCTTTCCAGAAGGGCGAAGGCTGGATGTCCTTCGTTCAGATGCATCACGGAATGCTTGATACCCAAGGAACTCAGCACTTCGCTCCCTCCAATCCCCAGAATAATCTCCTGCCGCAGTCTCTGCTCTAGGTCCCCTGTGTAAAGATGGGCAGAAATTTTTCTGTTCCACGGATCATTTTTGTCGATGTCGGTGTCAAGAAGATAGAGAGAGATTCGACCTATAGCCACCTTCCAAACTGCCACAACGACCGGAGGCTCCATAAAGGGAACCTTGATCACTGCCTGCGTTCCATCTTGACCCATGACCCTGGAGATCGGAGCTGAATCTCTGTCGAGAACCTCATCCACATTCTCCTGCCAACCATCTTCACGAATCTTCTGACGAAGATATCCCTCAGGGTACATGAAACCCACTGCTACCAATGGCACAGCCAGATCGCTGCATTCCTTGACGTGGTCTCCTGCCAAGAAGCCAAGACCGCCAGCATAAAAAGGAAGTGAGTGGTGCAGCCCGTACTCGGCCGAGAAGTAAGAAATGGGTAGGGAACCTGGGTCTTTAATGTTCTTAGTGAACCAGCCCTCTTTTGAAGATACGTACTCGTGAAATCTGGTGATCTCGGCTTGATAATGGCGCATGTAATCCTGGTCTTCAGAAGCCAACTGTAGAGTCTCTTTAGGGAGTTCTTCTAGCATCTTTATCGGGTTATGACCGCTCTCCTTCCAAGCTTCGCGATTTAATCTCTTGAACAGCATCCTGGCAGCTGGATGCCAGCTCCACCAGAGGTTGAAGGCCAGGTCTTCCAGATCCCTCAGCTCTTCAGGAAGCTGATCAAATCTATTTGGTCCTGGGCCAAATTTTGCCAAACTTTTCCATCCTTCTTTTATTCATTCTTACGGCTGTGCGCGCCTGCTTCACAGTTCGCTTATTGCTCATCTTGGTAAAATGAGATGACGCAATCTGCGGGATACTGCCAATCTTGTTTGTTGCCTTTAAGACAGATAGAACGATTCATCAGCCTCGACGGACTTATGAATAGATTTGTTTCCGATCTATATTTTGCTCCAATTAGATATCAAACTATGCAGGCATATAATTAATCGGTTTCGGCTACTGAAACTAAGAATCGCGGCATTGGTAGAGACAATAGTAGATTACCATAATTCAGCATCGAACCTACCTTGTACCACTGTATAAGACTTTAATTCTCCAACGGCGAAATCTTATAGCATATTGAGACCATATACATCAGTATGGCATGTAAAAGATTCGCCATTCCTGTGATTTCTCCATTTCGGATGGATCTGACCGTTTGGGCTCTGCGAAGAAGGCAAAAGAATATCATTGATCAATGGGATGGAAATCGATATATTCGCGTAATTGTTTGCAATAATGTTCCTATAAAGTTAACTATAACACAGGAATTTGAAAATAATAATTCGAAAATTATAGTTGTATTGCAGAGCAAAAACGAGATCACCCCTAGAATACAAAAGAGCGCATTATCGCTTATACGAAATATGTTGGGGCTCACGGTGGATTTGCAGCCATTCTATGTACTCGCAAATGACAATGAATATCTTGACCGGTTGGTTAAACAGTTTGCCGGGGTAAGACCGCCATGTTTTCCCAGCATTTTTGAATCACTGATAAATGCAATTGCGTGCCAGCAGTTAACTCTTGACTCATGTATCCTTTTGCTTAATAGGCTTGCTGAAAGATTTGGCGTAGAATTTAAGGATGATGACACGATCCTTTACGCTTTCCCAAGACCAGAAGATTTAACAGGCGCATCCCAGGAGGATATTAGGAAATTAGGGTTTAGTAACCAGAAAGCGCGAGCGATAAAAGAACTTGCCACAAAAGTCATAGCTAATTCAATAGATTTGGCACGCCTTAAAGAGATGGGAAATAAAGAAGTCATAGAATATCTATTAACCTTACGCGGTATTGGGCGTTGGTCGGCAGAGTATGTGCTCCTTAGAGGCTTAAGGCGACTTGATACCTTTCCAGCGGATGATGTCGGAGCCCGAAATAATCTGCAGCGACTGTTGCATCTCAATGAAAAGCCAAACTATGAAGAAATTAAAGAGTTAACCTCTCAATGGTACCCATATGAGGGTCTTGTCTATTTCCATTTATTACTTGAAAATTTGCATATGAAGGGCTCCATTAATGAAATTTCCTCCTAAATGCTATTGATTACTCAATATATAAATAATTGAAGAATTTATTTCAGATGAGGATTCCTGATAACCTCAGATTTTGGGCATCACCTTATAAT
>CAZPUO010000021.1:0-18576 GCA_964589745.1 uncultured Methanotrichaceae archaeon | reverse complement strand
AGAAGCTCCATGCGGTAGACGTTCATCTTCTGGCGCTCGATATCAACCTCGCCCATGTAGACCTGTGTCTCAAAGCCCAGATTTGCCCCCACGATAGCCGTAGCCACACCGTGCTGTCCTGCGCCTGTCTCGGCGATGAGCCGGGTCTTTCTCATATGCTTGGCCACCAATGCCTGGCCCAGGGTGTTGTTCAGTTTGTGCGCTCCGCCATGCACGAGATCCTCTCGTTTCAAGTAGATTTTCCGTCCCAGCTCTTTGCTCAGGTTTCTGGCATGGTACAGAGGCGTCGGCCTTCCCGCAAAGTTTTTCAGGAGATCTTGCAGGTTCGCCCTGAATTCGTCGCTCTTCCTGAGGCGCTCGTAGGCTTCAGTCACCTCCAGGATGGGCTGCATCAGGATCTCGGGCACAAAGCGGCCACCGTACCTTCCGAACTTGGTCCTGTCTGCGTCACAAATTTGATAGCTCAAAGAATCACCGGCTCAATGTACGATTTAATACTATGATGTATAGAAAAGTACATCGAATTGATATTTAAATCTTTTTGCTGCAGCTCAGATCTGGAGGCAGCTCGCCGGTTAGACTCTCTATCTGTCTTTCCGCCCTATCCAGCTTGCTCTGGCAGAGCCTGACCAGCATCATCCCCTTCTCGAAGAGGACCAGGCTCTCCTCCAGGCTCAGCTTGCCCTCTTCCAGCTCTGCTACAGTCCGCTCCAGGTCATCCAGTGCCTCCTCAAGGCCAACCTCTCTCTCGCTCAATGAAACTCCTCCGTGTCTTCGCTCTCCAAAACCCTGCAAAGAAGCCTTCCTTTCGCCAGAATCAGCTCCACCACATCTCCAGGCTTGGCATCCTCAGATCGCAAGAGCAAGCCTCGGCTGGATCTGGCGATGGCATAGCCACGGGACAGAGTGGCCTGCGGGCCCACGGCCGCCAACCGACCCTCCGCCAGATTCAGCCTGCTGACCAGACCTTTCAGCTTCTCCTCTTCTGCCGCTCCCAAGCACTCTCCCAAAAAGTCAAGACGCTGCCGGGCTTCGGCCACCAAAGAGTACATCTTGCGGGCAGATATGCTACGGGAAAGATACTCCAGACGCTCTCCTTTTCGCTCCAATCCCGACCAGAGAGCACGCACCATTCTGATCTCCGATTGCATAATCCAGGACTTCAGCTCATCCATGTCCGGCACAGCCATCTTTGCGGCCGCAGTTGGCGTCGGCGCACGCATATCAGCCACGAAGTCCGCAATGGTCACATCGGTCTCATGGCCTATCGCTGATATCACGGGGGAGTCGCATTCAAAGATGGCGCGTGCCACGCATTCCGAGTTGAAGCACCAGAGGTCCTCCGCCGAGCCACCTCCTCGGCATACTATTACCACATCTGCTCTGCCGCTCAAAGCACGAACGGCCAGGGCTATGCTCGCTTCCGCTCCCTCACCCTGCACCTGCGCCGGGGAGAGGATGATCTGCACAGGATATGCTCCAATGATGTGCAATACATCCTGCAGCGCCGCTCCCTGGGGAGAGGTGACGATGCCGATCCGGCTCGGATATTTGGGAAGAGCCCTCTTGCGCTCCACAGCGAACAGCCCTTCTGCGTCGAGCTTCTTCTTCAATGCCTCGAACTGCGAATGCAGGAATCCAAGGCCTTCGTCCAGCTTGATGCCTCGGGCCACGAGCTGTACCTTTCCTTGCGGCCTATAAACTCCCACGTCTCCAAAAACCAGGACGTTCTGGCCATCCCTCAGCTCAAAACCAATGCTATAGCCCTGGTTCCTGAAGAGAACACAGGAGAGCTGAGAATCTCGATCCTTGAGGGTAAAGTACCTGTGGCCGGACCGGTGGTAGACAAAGTTGGAGACCTCGCCCCGGGCCCAGAGGTCATGCAATCGAGGATCGTTTTCCAGGCGGTCCCTTATCCGCTCGTTCAATTCGGTGACTGTGAATATTTGAGTCAAAGCACAATCCAGAGGGATGGCAGCATATTTAACCATCTCCCTATGCAGCGCGTAACTGATGAAGATTGAGAGAGCTGGTGCAGGCCCACACAACCTGCTACCACGACAGGTGATGCCCAAGCGCAGGCGTGCCTTGCGCTTGGAGACTGATTAACTTCTTCTGTTTTTTATTAAGTTAGCTTTATATATCTTGCCTTGATACCGCAACCCATGGTGGCAAAATGAAAGCAGAGCTGATGGCCCTGACATTGCTTGTCGCCTCGTTTGGCATCATAGTCGCCCAGACAGCTCCCTGGGAACAAACAAACGAAAAGGCGCTTCAAGGGCTGAGCGATCTACCAGGCAGCGGCTATACGCCCTGGGCCGTCTCATCCTGGCAGCCCAGCCTGGCGGAAAGGATCCTTCTCTTTGGCCTGGGGGCGATCATCAGCTGCGCGATGCTGGCTTGCATCAGGCATTACAGAAAGGATAAAAAGAACAGCGATTCTGACTGGGAGTAGAGAATACCGAGAGCTGAAACGCGGTCGAACCCTAATTAAACTTTTTTGGTTTCTAATCAAGAAAACTTTATAAGCCTGAATCGCCCCACTCTTGCCAGGTGAACCGATGCATATCATGGAGGGATTCCTCCCACATCCTTGGTGGGAGATCTGGTTTGCGCTTTCATTGCCCGTTGTGGCCTATGGCATCTACAGAATGGACCAAATCATCAAAGAAAGACGCGAGACTCTGCCGCTGCTGGCAGTCTCCGGCGCCTTCATCTTCGTCCTGTCTTCCCTGAAGATGCCTTCCGTCACAGGAAGCTGCTCTCACCCCACCGGCACGGGCATGGGAGCGATACTATTCGGGCCCTGGATAACTTCAGTCCTATCCATGATTGTTCTTATCTATCAAGCCCTGTTTCTGGCTCACGGAGGGCTGACTACCTTAGGAGCAAATACCTTCTCTATGGGCATCGCTGGGCCCATAATTGGATATTTCGTCTATAAATCGGCCATGAGGTCTGGATTGAATCTTTACGCGGCAGTTTTCCTGGCAGCCATGCTCGCCGACTGTGCCACATACGTTGTCACATCCTTCCAGCTCGCCCTGGCATTTCCAGCCGCCTCAGGCGGAGTTTTTGCCTCATTTAAGGCCTTTATGGCCATCTTTGCCATAACGCAGGTCCCTCTGGCCGTGGTTGAGGGTGCCGTAACGGCCCTCATGTTCAAGTATTTCATCCAGCTCCGCAGCGATGTTTTGATAAGGCTCAACGTGGTATCCGCCAGTGTCATTAAGAGATTGAGGGAGGCTTCGACGTGAAGCTGGAACTCATAGTCCTTGTGATTATCGTAATATTCGTCGGAGCCTTCGCCTATGTCAGCTCCACAGGAAATCATGAATGGGGAGGCGCGGATGACCAGCAGGAGAATGTCGTCCACGAGCTGACAGGAGGGACCTATCAGCCCTGGTTCCATTCTGTGTGGGAACCGCCTAGCAAAGAGATCGAAAGCCTCCTCTTCGCCTTGCAGGCATCCATTGGCAGCATGATCATCGGCTACTTCCTGGGCTACTATCGTGCATTGTCAAAGATGAAGAAAGCTGCAACTGCCACGGAGCAAGAAGGAAAATCGAATGCATGATCTTCTAGACGACTATGCCCAATCGAGCGCTCTGAGAGACACCAATCCGAGACTCAAGCTGCTCCTTGGCATGGGAGCTATCCTCTTTTGTGTTTCTTCAGCCACACCGATAGCGCCATTATTCGTGGCTGTTACCATGGGTCTCATAACGATAACCATGGCCAAGATACCCAGCCGCTTTTACTCCAAACTGTTGCTCATACCCCTCTCCTTCGCTCTGCTCAGCGCCACAGTAGTGGCCTTCATTCACGGCACAGGCAATCCGATATTTTCCATGAATGTATTGGGCTTTGGCTTGGGCATCCGAGAAGATGGAGCAAACCTGGCCTTGCTCCTGGTATCCAGGACCTTTGGCGGTATGTGCGGACTTTTTTTCATAGCTCTGACCACACCTATGATCGAGATCTTCGCCGTGCTAAAATCCCTGCGAATCCCGGAATCCGTCATTGAGCTATCAATGATGATTTACAGGTACATCTTTGTTTTTCTGGACCAGGCAGCCATGATCCACAGCGCCCAGGTGATGCGACTTGGCGATGCCGGACTGAAAAATTCCCTGAACTCCTTCGCCATGCTATCCAGCGTCCTCTTCCTGAGGTCATGGGAGCAGGGAGAGAGACTTATGATAGCCATGGATGCGCGGTGTTACAGCGGCAAGCTCGATCTCCTGGAGCAGACCGGGAAGTCGAAGCCTGAGACACTCTTTGCAGTGGTGGCGTATTTGGCTGCAGTCGCAGCCATCGTGGTTTTAACCAGAGACATGCAGATGCTGTGAGGTTGCGAATGACCATCATCCTTGAAACCAAAGATCTCGGCTATTCCTACGGAGACGGAACTGTGGCCCTGAAGAGAGTCTGCATCACCATTGAGGAAGGCAAAAAAATCGCTCTGGTAGGGCCCAACGGCGCGGGAAAATCCACACTCATGCTCATATTCAACGGAATATTGCGACCGAGCACAGGAGAGATACTCTTCAGGGGCCAGCCCATACACTACGATTCTGCCTCACTTCGAGAGGTAAGGCGAAAAGTTGGCATGGTCTTTCAGAACTCGGACGACCAGCTCTTTGCACCCACGGTTCATCAGGATGTTGCATTCGGGCCGTCAAACCTGGGCTTTCCGCAGGAGAGGATCAAGAGATACGTCAGCTATGCCCTGGCATACGTGGGCCTCTCCGGATATGAGCGCCGCCCACCTCATCATCTTAGCGGCGGCGAGAAGAAGAGAGCTGCCATAGCAGGCATTCTGGCCATGGAGCCGGAGGTTATGATTTTGGATGAGCCCACCTCCAACCTAGACCCGGCCACCTCGGAGGAGATCATGGAGATGCTGGATGAGCTTAACCTAGGCGGAAAGACCCTGATCATCTCCACGCATGATGTGGATCTGGCCTTTCGCTGGGCGGACGAGGTGATCCTCATGAAGGAAGGAGGGGTTTTGCACCGGGGAGGGGGGCAGGAGGTATTCGGAGATGCAGAGCTGATCAGGAGGACCAGGCTGAAGCTTCCGACGATCGTAGACCTCTACCAGGAGCTTGCGGGCAGGGGTCTGCTGAACGGATCGAAGCCTCCCAAGAATATCCTGCAGCTGACCGATCTCCTGGAGGCGAGGGCCGGAGCCAGGCCCCCAGGAAAGAAGCCTGGGAAGATTTATGTCTGCAGCGTGGATGGAAAAGACCCTGCAAAGATCAAGAGCATCCTCGATAATATAATGGCGAATTATACAGGCGCCATGGGCACGAGCGCAAAGGTCATGGCGGAACAATCCGGAATTCCTCTGGACTTCACCTACGGCGTCATAGACAAATGCATCCTCAAAGCTCTCACAGGCAAGAGCTCCCTGATAATGACCTCAGGAGGGATGGTGGACCACTCCCTGCAGAGGATTGGCGCTTACGCCCTGGAGTCTGGGGTCAAGATCGAAGCAGTCAAAATATCCCAGGAAGCCAATGACAGGGATATGCCTATGCAGAGCTTGCTAAAAGACGGTCATGTCGGTGACGGAGACGTTGAGGTATTGCAAAACTGCAAGGCATCATGAGATTACCGAAATCCTTAAGTAAATTAAGTTGTTTAAAGTAAAGTACATTGGAATATGTTATTCCATGCGTCCATTCTGCACCAGAAACGAGGGCTGCCCAATCAGCCCTCGTTCTGGATCTCCCATTGATGATTTAATAGAATCTTTCATGGAATTTAACATATAGTAGTAGCGAGAAACATATGCTTTTTGGGCTTGGGATGGCAATCCCTTCGTCGGGGACCACAAGACTGCAGAGGAGGATGTTTGACCGCCCATGCACGCCGAAACAAAGAGTCCAAGGATCTTGGAACAATTTGAGTATGAGCGGGTAGGGGAGTGGGGGTTAGTAAAAAAGATGAGTGTACCCGCTCACGATCTTGAACCTTTTTGATCGTATAAATACTTTTCTGGCAAGAATTTAAAACTGTTTTTGGCCATACGCTTTTTGTCTGGCAATCTTTGCAGCATAAGCCCCGGCCACGAAACCAGCATCCACATTGACCACAGCGAGGACTGAGCAGGACTGGAGCATGGAGTAGAGGGCCGCCAGGCCTCCTCCACCCAGGCCGTAGCCGGTGGAGATAGGCAATCCGATCACGGGGGCTTCCACCAGCCCTGCCACTACCGCGGGCAGCGTTCCCTCCCGGCCTGCAGCCACCACGAAGGCACCGACATCCAGCATCCTCTCCAGGCAGGGAAAGAGGCGGTGAATCCCTGCTACACCCACGTCGTACTCGCAGGCGACACTGCAGCCCATCTCCTCAGCCACCACCCTGGCCTCCTCGGCCACTGGGATGTCAGCAGTGCCGGCGGCCAGGATGCCCACCTTTCCCATTTTGGGCCCCACACTACCGCATCTGATGACAACGGTTCTGGCCCGGGAGTTATGCTCCAGGCTGGCACCAGCCGGAAGCCGGGCAGCCTGCAAAACCTCAAGCTGCTCTTGAGAGACACGGGTGATGATCACACTGCCAGTTTCCTCCAGATGAGCTAGAGATATGTCTGCCAGATCCTTCTTGTCCTTGCCCTCGGCCAGAATCGCCTCAGGAATGCCGATGCGGTTCGCTCTGCAGGTGTCCAGCTTGGCCACCTCTCCCACGGTTCGAAAGCTCAGAACCCTGATGCGGCTCAATGCCTCCTCCAGAGTCATCTTGCCCCGGCCATAGCTCTCGAGCAGCTCTCTCAGGCTTTCTTGCACAGTTAAGAAGTCGTGAGATGAGCATAAAGGGTTTATCCCTGGCGGGGAGATCCCGGAGGGATGAAAGTCAACATGGATCTTCACATCCATTCCAAGTACTCGACCGCAGTATCGCAGGATATGGACCTGCCGGAGATTGCCAGGGAAGCAGCGCGGAAAGGCGTGAAGATCGTGGGCACAGGAGACTGCCTCTTTCCCAAGTGGCTTGATGCGATCAAAGCACTACCGGAGAACGACGGGCTCTTTGCTCTAGGCGATACGCGCTTCGCCCTCACCGTGGAGGTGGAGGACTCGCATCGGGTTCATCACCTCATCCTGCTGCCGGACATCTCCAAGGCGGAGGAGCTGAGAGAAGGCTTTTCCCATAGATCGACCAGTCTGGACTCGGACGGACGACCCAGGCTGCACATGAACGGAGCAGAGATTGCAGACCTGGTTCTGGAGGCAGAAGGCCTGATCGGACCGAGCCATGCCTTCACTCCCTGGACAGGAATCTTTGCCTACTATAAATCCCTTCAAGAGTGCTACCAGGAGAAGGCTGATGGCATCAGGTTCATCGAGCTGGGCCTGAGCGCCGACACCGACTACGCCGACAGGATCGAAGAGCTTTCCAGCCGGACCTTTCTCTCCAACTCCGATGCTCATTCGCCCCGCTCCAACAAATTAGCCCGGGAGTTCAACCAGATGGAAATGGAGACCTTGAGCTATCAGGATCTCTGTTTGGCAATAAAGAGAGAGAACGGGCGGCGGCCCACACTGAACGTCGGCTTTTATCCTGCGGAAGGAAAGTACAACCGCACTGCTTGCACACGCTGCTACCGGCAATACAGTGCAGCGCAAAAGGACGAGCTGATGGGGCGCTGCCCGGCTTGCGGTGGCCGGATCAAGCTAGGGGTGAGGGACAGAGTCGATCTGCTTGCAAATTATCCTATGCCGATGCACCCCGACCACCGGCCGCCTTACCTGCACTTGATTCCGCTGGCGGAGATCATCGCCATGGCCATAGGCTACAAGAGCGTAACGACCGTTGCCGTGCAGAAGCGCTGGAACGAGCTGACCAAAGAAAGAACGGAGATCGAGGTGCTGGTGGAGGCAGATCTGGCGCAGCTGGAGGCAGAGCCCAAAATCATCGAGGCAATCCGGGCCTTCCGAAACGGCCTGGTGGATGTGGTGCCGGGCGGAGGCGGGAAGTACGGGGAAGTGAGGCTGCCGGGAGCGGCAGCTGAAGAGAAGCAACCTTTACCAACGCGCTCTCTGCCCGATAAAAAGCAGAAATCGCTGCTTGATTTCTAAGACAATTCCTGTCGGCCTTCAAGACACCAATTCATAAGATTCATCCGCTTCCGGGCAGCTGAAGGGGCAGGAGCTGTCATCCTCGTCGTCACACCGCGCCAGCACAGGGTCGAAGTATGACGTTTCATTGGACATTTCTTCCTGCGAAAGAGCGCAGCTTGAGCAAGCTGGACCGACAACTTCCGAATCGGGCGCGCAGCCGCCGAGCCAGGAACGATCGATAATCGATTGGTTCCACACCGCAGCCTCTCCAAAGCTGCTGTTCCCCGAAATCCCGACACGATTGACGATATTTGGATCGCATCTTTTGACGTCCAGATTGATCTTGATCGCCACTGTATCACCAATGGCGAGGTGTACCAGCGTCCAGTTGGAGCTGTTCTGGTTGAGCTGAGAGGGCCGCAATGAGGAGTTGATAAACCTGGCTCCGGTCGGGAAGAGATCCCACAGGAGCAGCGGACCAAAGGAGGCGTTGCCGTCGTTTGTGACGGTGATGGTGTAAGCCGCCACATCGTTTTGCAGCTTGCCGTCCTTTCTGATATAGAGATGAGGCTCGTCGTACTCCAAAAACCCGGAGCGAGTTATCCTTCTCTTCAACTGGTAGTCGCCTATAAGAAGTGCATCCTGATCCACCTGCCTGGATTTGCTTTTGCCAAAAACCGTCCTGAGTTCAGCTTTGCCGGAGAATGATGCTTCGCTCTCCAGCTCACTGAGGCTTGCGGCAACCGCCTTCTTTTTCAGGCGCTCAGCGCTGGAGTACTCCTCGCCGATGAAGCTGGAAGCGGTCTTTGACCACATTCCTTCCTCCCATTTCTGAGATATATTCAAGGAAGTGTGAGGTGTGACCTTGTAGCTAACGCTGTAGTGAGCTGCATCCAGGTCCTTGGCCATAAAGCCAGCAAGCGTTTCTATCCGCTCCTCGGACCGATAGGCTCCTGTGCCCGACTCGTGGCTCCTCTGGCGATTTCCTGCCTGCGTGTCCGAGGCGACATAGCCGCTGCCTGAGACCGACCGATCCTGCATCAGATCCTGGCCAAAATCGTAGATGCTCTCTTGAATCCGGAAGCTGCCCGCATATTCTTCCTTGGTGAAGGTGTCTCCTCCCTTCGCCATAGAATTAACTGGCTTTTTCAGTGTTCCGAGGTTTGCCAGCCCCTGGAAATCGGATTTGATATCCAGCATGGAGCCGTTCTCATCTAGATCGAAGTGGCTTTCGGTGTCAAGCCTGGTCGAGTATCTGTACAATTCTCTGAATGATGTTTTGGTGATACCGTTCCTAGCACGACTCTCCACGGACCAAAGGGAAGAGAAGCTCTGCGAGCCATTTCCAGGAAGAATAAATTCCGTAGGATGGTAATTCGCTCGCACGCTCCGATTCAGCTTTATAGATTTGTTCTCTGTTAGAAAACGCAAATCCTCCCTGCTCTCATAGGCACCACTGCCATGCTCACGGATGCGAAGATCCGTCCCCTCTTCACCGAGCACTTTAACCTTCGCCAGGGCAGATTGCTGCATCTGATCAGAGACTACGTAGACTCGATTGGTGAGAGCTGAAGGTTCCCTGGATGTGGTATAATCCCGATATACTCTGACAAAGCCTTCTCCTTTGATCTTCTGATGGCTTTCATACTTCACATCTATTCGAGGAACGCGTACTGTCAGGCCGATCTCAGCGCACTCGCCAGGATCAAGGCGGGCAAACTTCCATACCCCGTTGCTTGCCTGAGGAGGCCAGGCTGTGATGAACTCCACCGATGAGTCGAAGACATCCCTCACCGTGATATTGGTAGCTGGCTGGCCGCCATTGTTGCAGATTTTTATGACGTAGCTTACCTCCTCGCCCCGACGCACAGCCTTCTGAAGCGCTGTCTTGTTGACACCAAGCTTTGTTCCGTTCAGAACCTCGGTGTAAATAATGCCCGTTTTCGGCCCGAGTTCACAGCACTTTATAGAGAAGCGATTTGCTAACAGTGCGCCGTGCGCCAGCGTCTCGCTCACCCGAACCCTGATCGTTATGATGCGAGGGTCGTTCGGCGCAAGCTGGGGTATCTTCCAGGTATCGCTCGTGTCATTAGGCGCCGGATCAGAGGAAAGGAGGACGACCCGAGGGTCCAGCTCATCGATTACGATCACATCGTTAACATCACAGCCGCCTTCATTCTCATAGGTAAGGGTATAGGTGAGAAGGCCACCCACTTCGACTGGATCTGGCTCTGCTTTCATGCTGATGAAGAGACCCATGGTGGTTAGCCTACAGGAGGCACTTTTCTGGTAATCGTTTATGCCGCCAGAGCCCGTTCGCTCCGCGGCGCAATCGCCAGCCAGGCTGGTCCAGGCGATCCTGGCGCTGTTAACGACCTCACCTCCAGGTTTTGCCAGGATAGTGGCATTGAACTGGAGCCGGACCTTATTGTTTTCGTCCCAGGTGAGGGCCAGGTCTTCAAAGTGCCATTTTACTGCAGAGGCGTCAAAGGTCGCCGCAGGCCCTGACAGGACCTTCGCAGAGCCAGGCGAGTAGGCCAGGCCCTCCGGAAGGACATCTTCCAGGTCCACATCGAAGGCAGGGGCGTGGCTCTGAGAGGAGTGATAAAGGGCTAAAGTGAAGGAGAGATTATCGCCTGCAGCAACCATGGTATCTGATGCCAGCAGCTCCAGGGCCAGGTCTGGCTCAGCCACGATCAGGTCCCCGGCCTCATCATCATCGGTCTTTGATCCTCCCTTATCCATCCAGCTCATGCCGGCCCTCGTTCCCTTCAGGACAGAGCCGTCCTGGCTGTCCAGCACATTTTCCAGCAGGCAGTTGTAAGCGATCTCGATGACATGAGAAGGGCCCACATCCCCAAAGAACCAGCCTACCTGCACAGATCCGTCGCCATTCATGGTCAGTATCTCCTGCTGCAGAGCAAGTCCGCGTACAGATAGGCTGCTCTGGTTGTAGCTCAATCCCTTGGGAACCGTATCGTTGATCCATAGTTCTCCGCCGCCCTTGGGCAGATCGGCAAAGATCTCGTAGCTGGCCTGCCCTCCCACGGCCAGGCTGCGAGAACTGTCCGGCCGCTTTCGAAGGGCGGTCCGCTGGCTCACATGGCTGACAAGGCCGGTCTCCTGACAGGGACCGCAGCCCCAGCTGGCATTGAGGAGATCGGAGTAAGAGTCCTGAATTGACACCACCCCGGTGGAAAGTTCGACCTGGACAAACTTTCCAGGTGCCAGGGAGGCGTAGCTCCAGGCCAGAGCCTGACCTGGTGAATTGATGCTCACCAGCTGCAGACCCGGCCCGAGAGTGTCCCTGACCTGAACACCGTAGGCGGTTCCATTTCCATCGTTCTTCAGCTGGAGGATCCAGGTCACCACATCGCCCTCTGCGACCTCAAATCTATCCGGCGTTGCAGAAAGCTTCAGATCACCTCTTCTAACAATTATGGGAAGCGACTGCGCCGAAAAAGAGCCTGCCAAAGATGATAGATCTGCCGAAAGGGCCCCTCCGCTGATAGAGCCACATCCGGGCGTGAGATTGAACGCCAATGCCAGAGATTCACCGGCATAAATATCCGAAGAGCTTCCACCATTTGGCCCTCCTTTGGTGGACGCCTGAAATCTCCAATCCAGATCGTTTCCCAGGTCCTTGCCATCTGGATAGCGCGCCCAGCACAGATTGCTGTCTTTTTCATCCTTGCCTTCCAGCGTGCGGTCGATCTCTCGGCCTGCAGAATCAAAAAGCGTGATCCTGGTAGGGTAAGAGTTGATAAGCGTGCCATTGGTCCAGGGTACTATTAGGTATCCGCCCGCCATGAGGACTGTGCCCGGCTTGATGGATACGGTTTTTCTGTAGTAGCTATCGACGAGCCTCCATCCGCCGATATCCGCATTTTGGGAAGAAGGGTTGTAGAGCTCAACCCATTCCTTTCCTCCGTCGGTACCCTTTGGGTTCTGCTCCCATTCATTGATCACTACATGCCTGCAGGCTTTCAGTGCAAAGCTCAGGTCCCAGCTCAAAGACTGCCCGCTCACAACCGGCCCGCAAGCTGATTCGCTGCCGCAAAAAATAGCTCTGGAGTTTCCTGCATATTGGAACCCCTCCGGAATCTGAACCGAGGCCGAAAGGCTGCTAGCATCCGCGCTGCAAACAAAACTCAAGCCGTAAGCTCCGTCTATGCAGACATCCACCTCCGTCGGAGCCGAGAGGCTAAACTCCGACGCTGCGGCGGGCGATAGGATAGCCAGCAAAGCCAGGGAAAGAAAGAAGCTCGATTTCAAGAAGCTGGCAAGACCTGGCAGAAGCAGAGATCGAATCCGATGATGAGACGAATCACCACTGCAACGGATCAGTCCATAGGATAAGAATTGAGTTCTTGAGGCACTTTTATCGTCTTTCAGGCACGCTTCCGCCTTACAGCCCGCTGAATAAATATCGGTAGACACAAAGATCGATACACCTTACTTTTAATACTTATCTTTATTACTGATTTTAATTAAGGATTATTTTAACTTTTCCTATTAGCCGACTCAGACGAGAGTATCAAGAATCAGGAAGGAGGGCCGAAATCTGCAAAGAAGAAAGAAGTTTACAGATAATAAATATACGAAAATAGATGTCTCTTTTTCCACCGATTTGACCAAAACTTGTATTGCATGCCACCGGCCGAAGGCCTTGCCGCACGCTTTGCCGTTAGGCCACTATCCGCGGTCTGCGACGCCTCGTGGCTTCCAGCGCGCGAGGGCTCCGGTAGCTCAAGGGGCGCGCTGCAGTGCCTCAGGGATATTAGTAATAGCCGCAAGACGACTCTCCAGGTCTCTATGCATTATCCTGATCGAGGGCAGCTCTTCCAGCGCCGCGGCCAGGCCTGACACGATGGCATCGAGGCCGTAGATGGACACGGCCAAAGCAGAGTCCAATTCTTCTTCCGTTTCCTGCTCCCACCCGAAGCCTCCGGTGCAGGTTTCGCGAAATCGCAGCGCTCTGGTCAGACGGCCGTCCTCGTAGAGAACGAGCCTGATATCAGAGCTGAAGCTGCGGTCATCGCCGAGGGGAACGCTCTCCGATCTGCTGAAGATGGTGATGGACTTGCGGTAGTAGGCTTCGCTGTCGTCCAGCAGGGGAACGAAGGGCGCGACATGCTCCAGGATCTGCGCCAGGACTTCCGCCTCTCGCTTCAAGGTTTCTTTTTTCACGAGGGCGATTTTCTCGGGCAGAGGAGAAAGATCATTGAGAGCTGCGTCGATCTCGGCCAGAGAAGCGGGCAATTCAGACTGCCGCTGGAAACGCCGCTCGAACATCCTGACAGCATTCTCCAGGCGGTTGGCCCTCCCCGCACAGCCCTGCGCTCTCAGCTCCCCGTCCCTTGATTTAACTCGCTTTAGGAGATCCATCAGGCCACCGCGAGGGCACCAGGACTCAGCGAGCCCATTACAACATTCAATGCTTGCGATTTCGGGCTTGTGCCTTCTAAGAGTATCGTTCCGGTCATCTCAGCTCCAACTAAGAGATTAAAATATTTAACTCTTTTGCTCTTTTAATATCTGGAGAGAATAAATAATTTATAGCTAGATAGAAAGATACGTGGAGAGTATGGAGACGAAAAAAAAGGAGCAGGCCAAACTAAATATCTCCTTGTCGCCAGAAGTGGCCGCAGCATTGCGAAGATTCGCTTTCGACTCCACCGGACACATGCGTGGCGTTTCAGATGTCGCAGAAAAAGCGATACGCGAATATCTGGAAAAGAACGGGGTTAAGATTGAAGGACAGGATTAATCTCCAATTGCTATATTTAAGAGCGTATGCCACAATAGCGATTATGTACGGTCGCTCACGAAAGGTGTAGCCTGGAGAATCCCGTTCGAGGGAGCTGTCGGGGCTCTCCAGGAAGGAGGGTTTCAAAATGTGCTGGCTTGATGGCCAGTAATGATAATATTAGGAGCCAAATGTATTTAAAATTTTTGAGATGATGGATTCGTTAATTAGTTACGATTTCGGCTAACATAACCGCTATATTTCCCAGCATCGTGAGCTCGCCATCCCTGGAAACAGTTAAAAATCATAAATACAAAATACTTACCGCTTCCTTCCCGCCTTGTATTTCGGCCAGGATTGATATCTTGCCCCTTTATCGGCAAAGCTCCTAGCTACGCTGTCAGAGACGGCCCGCTCTATCCTCTCGTCGCGTGACCTTCTCTCCGCAGCCACCTTCCTCACTATGAAGTAGTTGGCCGCCAGGAAGATGGGGACCAGCAGGATACATATGAGGATTATCTGCCAGATTTCCATAAAAATAGATCGCCTCAAGAATATAAAAGCATCACCTGAACGCCTCCAACAGGAGCAAATGCATCACCGGAACTTCGCCAGCAGCCTGCCATAAAACTCCCGTTCCGGTCCTTTCGTCGAGCGCACCAGCCGGTCCAAGATCAGCTCAGGGGTGCTGCGGGCCAGGTAATTGTACCTTGGACTGCGGTCCACGATCAGGTTGTTGTTCTCATCCAGGCCCGAGGCCTCGATGCCATCCACGCGAACAGAGGTTTCGGCGAAGCGCCGTACCTCTTCAGCCAGGTGGCTTACGAACACTGCTGTGCAGCAGCGCCGGTTAAGCTCGTCCAGCATGCAGGCGATGATGCGCGCGGAGGCTCCAGGCTCGGTGATGGACTCCAGCTCATCTGCCAGTACCAGCTTGCGCTTCTCGTTCTCCACCACAGCAAACTTGCGCATAGCCGTCTCGAAGGCCCCGGCAGAGAGAGTCCCACGGCTCTTGCTGAAGTAGTACATCTCCTGAAAAAGGCCTAAGCGGCACTGCTGGGCAGGAACAGGCAAGCCCATATGGGCCAGAATGACTATCTGAGCAATGAGATCCAGGAGAGAGGTCTTTCCTCCCGAGTTCACGCCGCTGAGCAACGCCACGTTCTCCGGATGCTCACCTGTGCCCAGAGAATAGCTCACAGCATCCGGTTTATCCAGAAAGAGGTTCCTTCCACCCTCAAAGCAGAGGCTCGGCTCCTCGGAGATCTCGGGCATGCAAAGCCCCACTGCCAGGGCGAAGCGGCCCAGAGCGTGAGCAAAGTCAAACTCCATGAGGGCGTGGACCAAATCGATTGCTGCCTCACTCTTTCCCGCGAGAGCCCTGGCCAGCTCTCTCTCGGATTTGAGCCTCCGCTCCTCCATCCGGCTTCGCAGATCCTGCTCAAAGGAACGCAGAGCCTGGCGATTAAGCTCCAGTGGATAGCTGATCTCGGAAGAGAAGATCTCGTCCAGCCAGATAGCCTCCGGCCCTGCCATCCTTAGCTCGCAGGCGGCTTTGGCCCTGGCCTCTTTCAGGACATCCTGGAAGACGCCCTTCATCTGTATCTCGAAGAGCTCCCGTACACCCTCGCCCCGACTCATCAACTGCAACAGATCCGTGCCTTCAAGGGTGATGGAGCTCTTCTCGATCTTAGTTTTCAGTTCCTCGTTGGCCCAGGTGGCAGCCTCCGCCACGCACTCTCCCAGGCGCAAAAGTAGATGCGATAGCCTCTTCGCCTCGCTGTCTTCTCCTTTCCCCAATCTGGCGATAAGTTCCTCCAGCTCATCCAGGCCCACGAAACGGCAGGCGCCCGCCGCCTGCAGCCTTCTCGCCGCCTCCGTCGCAGCTGCGAGGATCTCCAGGTTATCCTTATAAAATCCCAATACCGCCTCAGGCACGAGGTACCACTCCTCCAGAGACTCGGCATGCTCGACGCCAGATGGCACATCCAGCTCTTCGCCCACCAGGCTGACGTGGCTGTAGCTGTTGACCAGGCCCATCAGCTCCTGGGGGCTCTCTGCCAGATGCAGGTCGATCAGCTTGTCCAGGCCTCGTGCCTTCAGCTGCCCGAAGACTTCTGTCGAGGTGGCGGCCACTGCCCTTTCTCTTATTCGCGCCGGTGCTTTTTCCCGCAGGGGCCTGATCCTTTTCAGCAGCTCATCCATGTCGCTGCCCTGCATCAGCTTGGTCTTTTCCAATGCCGCCTCGGTCAATCTTCGGTTCTCGGCCAGAAGCTCCCGAGAAGATGATGGGAAAATTGTGCCTATCTTGAACCGGGCATATTCCGTATGGGCATAGCCAGCCAGGCGCGAGATCAGCATCTCATGAATCTTGACCCCCTCTTCGGTGGCCAGGAAATCATCTGGCTTTACACCATACTTCATCCCTCGAGCGCACTGAACCAAGGAAAGAGCCTGACGCTCGCTCAATGCCCTAGCCAAACCTGCAACATCGCCCCTCGACACGGCTTCCAGGGCCTTCTCCTCGCTGCCGTAATGCTCCAAAAGGCGTTCCTTAATACGAGAGCCCACACCGGGCAGATCCACCAGCTTCAAACACTCCACATTTTGCCAGGAATATAATATATCTATTCCGGCGGCCGAAAGTAGAAGAAGCTTGATATCCTGTGGGCCAAAAGAGAGGCCTTGTGCTTCTAAATCGATTGCTAGACCTGGGAGAAGAGAATAGCGTGTTATTAGCCGAAGAGTCCCTGCAAGATCTGCTGGACCTTCCCGCCACTGCAGAGATCCTGGAATCCAGCCTAGACGCGGATGCCTGCATAGAGATCCAAGGGCTGGGCCGAGCTCTGCACCTTTCAGATCCCGCAGAGTTCTGGCTGCTGCTGACGGATAAATACTCAATTCGTAAGATTCCTGAAGACTATTTCGATGAACTTGGCGCGGAGAGCCGCAGAATCGTGCAGGTGGAAGAGAGCGATTTTTTCCTGGCCTTGACGGAGTACTTTGCCTCGTCCATGGCTGGCGAGCTCTTTTGCGACAGCTGCCCTGTGGAAGGGGCTCCCCTTTACGTAAAAGATAGAATAGAGAGGCTGAAGGGCTTTTTAGAACCATTAATCCCTCAGGAAGCGAGCATTCTGGAGGTCGGCTGCGGCAGCGGTATGGCCACCCAGGCCCTCCTCCAGCTGGGGTGTCAGCCCATGTCCATGGATTCAGACCGCTGCGATCTCTGTCAAGCTCTGAAGAGCGGCCTGATGGCTCCCATGAGCAGTTTCGTCCTGGACGCCAGGCTCTTGCCTTGCTTCTTTCCAGCTCAGTCTTTCCAGATTGTCCTGGGATTCATGGTTGGTTTGATTGATGATTTCAACTGGACTCTCTGGAGGGACATTCTCCTCAAAGCCTCTTCCCTGGCCAAGGAGAGGATTCTCTTCACCGTTTACACTCAAAAGGAAGCTGAACTCATCGCGAAGGCTTTAGGCAAAGCTGGCTGGAATGGCGAGGTAATCGATAATCGCGACTCTAAAGGAATTTATGATCAGTGGGCTTATTTGGGGCTACGGGAAGGATGACGGAAAGGTTAATTACAGTATCCTCAAGGGATGATTTGGGGTGAGACTTTTGGCTGAATTCAAGAAACGAAATGCGGAGAGGAAGGGTGGCAAAAAAGAAGAGATCAAAAGCAAGAAACTCATAGAAGAGAACCTCGATGATCTGAGAGGCAGGGGCGAAGAGGAGAAGTAATCCATCACAGGATCAATCTATAGCCGGGAGATCTTAATGACCCAGTCAAGTCGAGACCATACGCTTGATCGGACTGGATATAAAAAGATCTTCCAGGCTTTGAAGATCCGGGACTTGCGATGCTGAAAGGAGAGCGTGGTGTACTTTCAACCACCTCATCTCTGGCAACTTCCGGAGGTCACGAAGGTGTGACGCTCAGGCCCCGGCTGAGTTCCTTGAGCTTTTCTATGCTTTCCATGGTCTTGGCGGATTCTTTCCGTTTCTCATCCTCAAAGTGCCTTATGATATCACCCAGGGATATGGTGAGCCTATAGACCTTCATGGGCCTGCCTTTTCCATCCTTCTTGATCTCCCGTTCCTCCACCCAATTGTTATTGCGGAGGGTGCGCATGGCTATGCTCACCTCAGGCTGCCGGAGGTTGGAGCCGATCTCAATCTCCCGGGAAGTGGCCTCTTCCACGTTGGCCAAATAAGTGATCATGCTGGCCACGTTCCTGGGAATGCCTAGCTCCCTGAGCACCTCTACGAACTCCCTGTCAGCATCATCCAAAACTTTCACGGAGAATTGTCTCATAACGACCTCATTCTATTTTTGTATATAAGAAATACTTTATGATATAAATAGTTTATTTCGATGCGACTTATTTTTGTAAAGCCTAAGATTATGAATTTAATATGCATCTCGGCAAAGATATTCCACAGCTATGATGATATTATATCTATGAATTCATAGAAGGCACTAAATGGAATTCGCGGCTCTATTGGGGGGAAATATATGAAGCATCTGTAGTACAAAAATAAAATGTAAATCAGGGAGATAGTAGCATTGTATATTAAAACAGATAATATAATTTTACCATTTTACCGTTCGTAAAATATGGCGATTGTATCCAGCGACAAGGAGTTGGGATTGGAGATGATGTCGAGGATAGGGGCCACGACAAGAAGCTAGATATATCATCATATTCATCTGCTGCCGCCATGGAATTGAAGCTTGATCCCTGGGGCGCAGTTCAC
>CAZPUO010000020.1:0-18613 GCA_964589745.1 uncultured Methanotrichaceae archaeon | reverse complement strand
ATATTTAAGGAGTGAAAATTCAGGAGACATGAGTCTAAAGTGCGGAATGTAGGGTGATGTAAATGAGGCCAACTGTAGGCTGGAAAAAGTAGTCGTTATCGCTGGTGACAAACTTGCCCAGCTCGTCGATGAAAGCCCCGAATCCAAAGCCTCCTAGAACTGAAGCAAAATATCGAGACCATTTATTTAGGAAGTTCAGCAATATCACGATGGCGAGAAGCATAAATGCCCCGCCCACCAGCACGTGAGCGATGTGCAGACCCCCTCCGCCTAGCTTAGGGTATCCGGTCATGGCCAGAAAGAAGCGGATGCCGAGAATGGCGGCCACGGCTGTTACCAGAAAGATCTCCAGGAGATCCGCTCCCTGGACGTTGCGGATTAGCCGACCGCTTAAAGGTTTATAGAAGCTCATTTCAGAAGCCCCGTTGATTTATTGATCGCCATAAATTGAAAGCTGAAAAATTTTGAATCAGGGCGCTACCTCTACGTGGATTGTCCTCACGTCAGCGACAATATTCTCCCAGGGCCGCTTGTAGACCATGGAGATCGTGGTCTTGCCTGGCCTCAAAGGTTTGAAGACAAAGACGGATTCCCCGCCTGCGCCCACCCCCTCGGAGGGTCCCTTCTCGAATTGAGAACTATCCAGGCTTACTTGATAGTAATCGTAATTTGCATTCCACTGGTAACCTATGCTGGGGTTTGCAGGCAGAGTGATGGTGAAGGGCTCGCCCACTTTGGCCCGGATCAGCTCCATTCTGTCCTCCTTCTCGCCTTCGATCCTGTAATTCTCCACTGGCTGCATCAATGGATAATAATCGACGTTATTTTCATCTATAACCTTCGGTTCATCTCCAATTCCGTCAGAGTTGTCATCCCGTCCCTTGTAGTCGGCCCAGTAGTTGCCGAGGCGGCTGCGCAGTACCTTGCTCTCGAACTGGTAGTTTATAGGCTGGCTAGAGTTCCAGGAAGCTTGCGCTTCCGGGCAGATGCTTTCGCTGCCGTGAATGTCGTTCAGGTAGAAGGTTCCGGGAAGTACCACTTCCAGAGTGCAGTTGCCGCTTCCAGAGTCACGAGGACTTGCGAGTTCAAATCCCTGCACGGTCGCTCCTTCGGTTGCCATGATTATGCGGCCGTCTTCGGGGGAGAGTAGTGGCCTTCCGCTGCCCGTGTCTAGGCCCTGCAGGATGACGGGCCTGCCTATGATCAGGTCTTCGCGATAAGTTCCACTCTCGACCACTATCTTGTCTCCTGATGCCGCGGCGTTTACCGCCTCCTGAAGACTGCTGTGGCTGCAGCCAGTAGGGCAAACCCGCACCTCGGCCTGTGCTGCTGCCAGCAGGAGAGACTGGAAAGCAAGGGTGGCGAAGACCGCAGCGATGAATAGTCTTTTGTAATCCGCCATGGTATTGGTAGTAGTAATTTGAAAAGTTAATAGCCTTCTGGTGGCTAAAGTAAGGGCAATTGGGGAAACAGCGGAAACAGCAGCTGGAGGAATCATGTCCCGATGTGAAGAAATCGGAGAACGCGAGCTGATCAGGCGCATCTCGGAGATTCTGGGCGGTGTGGAGAACGATGACTGTGCAGTGATAGACGCCGGGAGCTGCTACCTTGTCGCCACCACGGATATGCTTCACCAATTGACGGATTTTCCTGAGATCATGAATCCCTGGCAGATGGGCTGGATGTCTGTGGCGGTCAACCTAAGCGACATCGCAGCCATGGGGGCGGAGCCATCGGGCATTCTAATCGCAGCAGGCCTGCCGCCTGAAGCTGATCTTTATTTTATCGATGAGCTCTTCTCCGGCTTCGCAGACTGCGCCAGCTTTTACGGAACACGGGTTTTGGGAGGGGACACAGACGCGCATCAGGAGCTGACCATCACAGGCTGCGCTCTGGGTTTTGTGGAAAAGGATCTCGTTCTGAGGCGGCGCGGTGCGCGCCCAGGGGACCTGCTCTGCACCACGGGCGCGCTCGGGGGTGCGGGCGGCGGCCTGTGGGCCTGGAAGCAGGGCCTGGAGAGCGATCTCGTCACCAAGCTCCTAGAGCCGGAGCCAAGATTAAAGGAAGGGCAGGCCCTGGCGCAAAGCCGAGCGGTCACGACCATGATGGACAACAGCGACGGCTTGGCTCTATCACTCTCGGATCTGGCGGAGGTAAGCCGTGTTGGTTTTGTAGTCTGCATGGACTTGCTTCCCATCGCACCCGGCCTGGTGGAGATGGTGGGCCAGGAAAAAGCTGTGGAGCTGGTGATGAGCGCTGGAGGGGACTTCGAGCTGGTCTTCACCGTGGCTCCGGTGCGGCTGGAGCAGGCGAGGCAGGCGTGCGAGCTGACGGTGATCGGGAAGGTGGTGGAGGAGGGGATCTGGATGGAGAAAGGAGGCGAGAGAAGAAGGATTGAGCCCAAAGGATACGAGCACAGGATCGGAGGCTGTATTTCAGAAAGTTGATATTATGTCTCTATGTTAATAATAAAATTAGATTCTCTCAAGTATCAACTCTTGGCCCCCTTCGGCTTTGCAGCATCCGCACGTTCTTGATTCGAAATCCATTTGGCATGCTCTGTAGAGACAAGAGCTTCAATCCGCTCAGCCAATAAAGCATCTGGATTTTCAGCCTTCAGATAAGGCCCTGCCCTGGCATAATAAAGATATTTCTCGTGCTTCAGCCCTTCCGCTGTGGACCGATAGGAAGCCCAGTTGCTTTGTAACTGGTACAGGCTCTGCAAAGACTCAAGCACAACCACTATCACTCCAAAGGTGCCCGTAAGCAGGGCCGGGGCATGAACACCAGCCGCAAAAGGAACAAGCGCCGCTGCTACGATCTCCACAACTTTCAGATTTTTAAACCAATCTTGGTTCCATTTGCTCTTC
The DNA here is from genome assembly GCA_964589745.1 of uncultured Methanotrichaceae archaeon. GTDB lineage: Archaea > Halobacteriota > Methanosarcinia > Methanotrichales > Methanotrichaceae > Methanothrix. The sequence goes on along the minus strand of CAZPUO010000020.1, from coordinate 15,743 downwards.
TCGCTATACCACTTGATTTGCCCTTCCAGCCGCTCCAGTGTCAGGTTTGTAACCATGAACAGTTCCCCCTTCCGAATTCAGTAAGAACTCGAAACAACTTGCATAAATTTCGTTCTAATATAATTTGAAACTATCTGTCAAATATAATTTGAAACTATCTGTCAAATATAATTTGAAACTATCTGTCAAATACATCTTAAAGACAAATATGCTCTCAGGATCAAAAGCCTCGAAAGATTATTTGGTACCAGACTTGATAAAAGGCTTGGAAAGAGCATTCTTTCCAAAATACGGCTCCCTTCGCTCATTCGCCGCCCGGAGCAGTTCCGTGATCTTCTCGCAGTCGCAGGTCCCGATCTCGATCAGGTTGTCGTTTCGAAGCAGGCAGGGCTTGATCTTCCCATCCGAGGTCACGCGCAGACGGGTGCAGTTGGCGCAAAACTCCGTATTGTCCATAGGCCGCACCACCTCCACCTCCGCTCCGTCCAGGAAGTACTTCTTGCGCCGGTGCATCTGGCGGATTTGGACGGAGTCCGCCCTGGCCTGCAGGTTGCGCTCGATGGACTCGATATCACCCGAGATGCCCAGTCCCTTCAGGTCCAGAAGCTCGATGAGCTGCAGTATCAGGCCCTGTTCTCTGGAGAACTCAATCAGCTCCGGGATCTCCCGCTCATTCTTTTTCAGCACCACCACATTCAGCTTGAGCGGCTGAAGGTCCGCTGCCTTGGCGGCATCAATTCCCGCCAGCACTCTTTCCAGGTCGCCCTCCTGGCAGCCAGTGATGGCGTGGTAGGTCTTCGGGCTCAAGGAGTCCAAGCTCACGTTTACCCTGTCTAATCCAGCCTCGGCCAAACTTTGAGCCTGCTCGGCCAAAAAGACGCCGTTGGTGGTGAGGGAGATGTCCAGATGCTGGGGCATTTCTGCGATCAGACTGGCCAGATCGCTGCGGAGCAGCGGCTCTCCGCCTGTAAACTTCAGGGAGCGCACTCCCAGCTCAGTCGCAGCCTGTGCCACCCTCACGATCATCTCTGTAGGCATCTCGTTCTCGGGCTCCACCTCACCTTCGTGGTGACAGTAGATGCAGTGCAGGTTGCAGCGGGGTGTTAGAGCTATCCGAAGACCTGTGACCTTCCGCCCGAAGGAGTCCACCATTGGCGTCGGCATCCAAAGGCTGCTAGTATCGCTGCTAGTATTAGAATCCTATCTGTACGCAAGTATTGAAATCCCATCTGTATTCTGAAAAGATGCTGGATTATCTGCTGGATTATCCCGATTTGCATCTGCCTTTTGCCCTAGTATTCAATCTCGCCCAGGCTGCGCTTCAGATAGTTGAGAAGCGTCATGGCTACCATCATGCAGATGGCCAGACCTGAGAGCAGTTCCTCCCAGGATTGCCTGTTCGAAGAGAAGGTATAGATTATCCCACCGGAGAGAAGAGTCAGTATCAGGGTTGCGATAAGCGATACCAGCATCGACCACATGATCGAGCCCACCTCATACCTCTCGAAGAACGAGGCAGAGAGGACAAAGGCGACTGCAGCCATAATGAGGATAATGGATGGAGGCAGCGATGGGCCGTACCGGAAGAGCTGGATCAGCCCCATGGCGAGAACCATCATCACTAAGGCCAGGAGCCCTGAAGCGAGAAACGCTTTCAGGATATAGTTCTCAAACCGAAACTCCATCTCCATCCCCCAAGAGCTTTATAGAACTGTATTGATATAAAGATTGTGTATAGTTACAGCCTAAGTTTCATTGAAGAATTCGGATATCTTTTGCATAGTCCCAGGCGTTAATCAGGTCATAACTGGCTTGTGTCGTATCCGCAGTCATGACGTCAATAAAATCATTATGGAAATAGAAAATTAGATAAAACATCAGGCTAACCGTTCTCGAAGGGCACAGGTCCGACCACTGTTGCAAGGCGCTATCGCTTATCTGCCGTCTTAATCTCGATTTCCAGAGCAGCCATAACTCGTTCGTACTCTGCCCTCATCTTTTCGATCTTGTCTTTCACACCCTCCAGGGTACCAGAACGACCTATTAGCTCCAGTTCCTTGCTCATGGCTGAAAGGTGCATTGCGCCCACATAAGCACTGCTCGACTTCAAGCTATGGGCAGCGATTTGCAGCCCCTTGGCATCACCTTTTTCGACCGCTTGCAGAATTGCGGATATCTTCTCGGGCGCATGCTTTACGAAAAGACCGCCCACCTCCGCAACGATATCTGGCTCGCCTGCATCCTGTAGCTCCCTAAGGCTGGCCAGCACGGAGCGATCGATAGCCTCGCAAGATTCATCTCCTTCAGTCATTTTATAACGTCCTAGCTGATGATGTACCGCGGACGGTATATTTAACTTGTTTCGTACTTTTCCCTTAGATCTCTTTTGACGGAATCGGAGGGAATCTCTCAGAAAGCTTATGCGCCTACTTCATCTTTGGGTGCTACTTCATCTTGCTGGCACCAAGCTTTGACTCAATGGAGATCTCTTTATCGAGGCGGTAATCGATATTAACAGAAGTAATTATTCTCTGTACGCCCATCTCTGTCAGCTTTTTGTTAGCCTTTTCGATAACCTCGAAGAGCTCCTCGAAGGTCCCAGTCTCGATGGAGGTGGACATAGGACCTGGCATGAACTTTATGCCCGATTCTCTCAGAACGCCGTAAACGCTCCTGATGTACTTGGCTGCACTCGTTCCCGAACCCATGGGCACCATGGCAAAGTCTGCTACTATCATGATAGTATTATTCGGCTACAAAGTATAGAAATGTTCTGAACTGACCGGAGCAAGAGGATCTAAATAAGCATTCTCCTTGCAGAGGTCGCAGGATCCTCTGCCCCGTAGATTGATCTGCCCACAATCAGGTAATCAGCACCGGCAGCCAACGCCGCAGAGGCCGAGCCACCCTGGGCACCGATGCCCGGTGAGATGATCGTTCTGTTCCCGATGATGGAGCGGATGAGCTTGATCCGCTCCGGTCGGGTGGCAGGAGCTACCACCCCAGCAGCGCCCACTTCCACAGCCAGCCGCGCCAGGCCCTCGGCCAGGGGCGCCATGAACTGTCCGGCCCCGGGATGACTCATCTCAGTAACCACGAAGAGGCTCGCACTGTGCGCTGCGGCGCAATCGGCGCATGCCTGCAGGGAGTCGCGGCCAGGAAACGCATGGGCGATTAGCGCGCTTGCGCCCGCCTGCAGCGCCGCCTCGCTGATGAGCCGGTTCGTATTGGGAATATCGGCGATCTTCAGGTCGGCGATAACTGGCGAAAAAGCCGAGATCTCCTTTACAATACCCAAGCCTGCAGAGAGGATGAGAGGGTAGCCGACCTTAAAGGCGTCAAAATAATCTTTCAGCGATTCCGCCAGAGAAAGAGCTCTTTGCCTTGAGGTCACATCCAGGGCCAGGATCAGACTTGTCTCTTTTTTCATAAAAATCAGCAACTACGATCTGGTATTATCCCTTGGTTTAGACACAGCCGCGAATGATCTCCACTGCCTCCCGGAGATCTCCCACCACCTCACGGCCGCTGCGCACGCCTTTGCGGTCCAGGAAGAGGGCGTCCAGGCCTGCCTGCAGAGGGGACTCGTAGTCATAGCTGTAGTGATCTCCGATGTGTAAGACCTCGAAGGGCCGGGCATCGAGATTTGCGCAGACCGCGCCATAAAGCAGTGGCGACTTCTTCACCTCCCGGAAATCGCTGGTGGCAGAGAAGGTCTCGCGGAAGTAATCGTGCAGCCCATCCAGCTCAATCTCAATAAACTCGCGAGCCGCGTTGGAGGTCACCACCAGCTCGTAGCTATCTGCGAGAAGGCCGAGCGCCTCCTGGACCTCAGGATAGGGCTCGATCTCGTCTTCGAAAGTCTCCAGCAGCTCGTCTTTACTAATGTCGAGCTGGAACTTATCGATCCAGTACTTGAGGTCGTACCACTCCAGATGGTCGCTGCCGATTTTCAGGTACTCGTCGACCACGTACTCCTTGGCGGCGGGAAAGTCCAGGCCATTTTTTTCAGCGTAGAGGCGTGGCATGCCTTCCATCCAGACCTTGTCCACGAACCTGGGGTTGACCAGGGTGCCGTCCATGTCCAGGGAAATGAAACGAATCATTTAACTCTCCGGTTGAAGAGCTTTGAGTTACCTTATGGGTTATTATTCTTTTTGGGACGAAAGAGGCTTGTATCTATGATCCTTTCTGAAGGCCATGCGCAACTTCATCATAGTCGGCCACAAGGCTACGACCTCGCCCAATTTTTCTCTAGAAGACATCCCCGGCACCTCCGGCCGCCTGGACATCCTCTGCCGCTGCATTAATGCTGCCTTCGTCCTCTCGCACAGCATCAGAAAAGATGTGGTTGTTTACCTGGTGCTCCTGGGCGGGGAAGTGCCAAAGACGATCTGCCTCAAAGGCGAGACGCTACGCCATCTGAACCCCGACGAGCGCACCACTGCAGCGCTGCTCAAGAAGGCCCTCTCCTTGGCGGCCGCACCCGAATGGGCTATGTCCACCTCAGGCATCTTCGTGCGCACTGGAGGGCTAACGGAGGTGCTTTCTGATTTAAAAGTCGCGAAAATGCTGTACCTGCGAGAAGAGGGCGCGGATATTCGTAGCGTTGAATGCCGTAGCCGATCCGACGATGCCGCCTTCATTCTTGGCGATCACACAGGCATGACCTCAGATGAAGAAGCTTTGCTTGAACAGGCTGGAGCGAAGGTCGTCTCCATCGGCCCGACGAGTCTTCACGCCGATCACTGCATAGTCCTCGTGAATTGGATGCTGGATACCGGGATGATTGGAGCGAATAAAAGCTATTCAGGTAGCATCACAACGTTTTAGTTTCCGGAAGCCTCAGTTGAGGTGCAAGCAAGGCCAGACGGGGTCGTTCGTCGTCAGCATTCAGGTGGTGCCGGAAGGCAGACTAGCCCCGCCCGCATGCCCGCTTGCGTGCGGGTGTATGGAAGCGGGCTTTGGAGGCGTATGGATTCAGATTGGAAAAGCGAATGAGGGCTGCCTGCTCAGCCGCCCCAGCGCCTTCAAGCCATCTGTGGCCGGATCTATGAATTGCGTCGTGAGGCGGTCATTGGCATGATCTTCCTCCTGCGCTCCAAATAAGCCCATTTTTAAGATTCCTCCTGAAACTCCAATGGTATCTTAAGGAAAAAAGGATTTGGGCCGTCAGTCTCGCTTGGTAGTTCGCGGGAGGATGGCCCGCCAGGGGGAGATATTGCCTCAGAGGATGGTTTCCTGGCCGCATCCAGGACGCTGCAGACGTTATAGCGAGGCGGCGTGTGCATTTCCTGACTGGCTGCATAATCGGTGACTGGCACAGGATAGCAGCACCTTCGATTCCTGCAGAGTCGGCAGGGTCAACTGTGCTCGAGTCAGGCAGAATATCGGTGGAATTATGAATCCCTTGCATAAGAGTCCCGGATGCAAAAGCCTAGGGAATTTGAAGCCAAACTGCTGATAATTCCCTAAACCTTGCAAGGCAGAACCGCGCACAGGAAAGAGATTAGCAATTCGCCATCGGCGAGCAATTTTCTATTACTACACGAAATTTTACGTCATTGCTTCGCGTGACTTGACCGTAAAAATCTTCTACCGTGAACCAAACGGTGTGAAGCCCCGCAACGTCGCTAATAAACCATCCATAATACCCCTGGTTTGCATTCACAGAGATGGGAGAAGATTCCATCACATTTTGATCGGGGTATTTTTCATAGAACCTCAACAAACCGCTCATGTACGGAACAGCTACCATTCTTGCAAAGTCGTTTAAAAATGTGCACTTTGCACCGCACGGATAGGGATTCCCCAAATAATCAACTATCCAGAGTTGATCCTGGCATGGAGGATACGGATAATCAATAGTTCCTGAAGTGGATGGATCCCATGCTGCTGGATTCTGAGCCATTTCAGCAATATAACCGCTATAATTTTGCCCAATTACTTGACTAAGGTTGGCTTGAAAAGCGACTTCCAAAGCAGGAATATTGGGTAGGTAAGCAGTGACGTCAGATCCATTAAGGGTGTTATTCGCCTCTACTGGAAGACTTGCAGCAACAAACCACAATATTATGCATGCCATGGCAACGAACCCAAACCCAACTCGTATCTTCACAGTTACACCTATTTGTTTATTTGTTTTTTTAGATTCAAATAGTTTTCGATGTTTTAATCTTTTTTGAGTTAGCTCGACGACCAAGTCATGTGGAAGGACGTTGGTTTGCGGCGATGTGGACCTGGTCAAAGATGCCGCCCGGCAGGGCACTGGGTTCGATTGTTGCTTGATATCCGGCCGAGCGGCATTGCCCGATGACCCCGCCCGCATGCTCGCAGGCCCGCTCGTGAGGGGGCAGCAGGATTCAGCGGAGCGGTGCAGGTCGCCTGCAATCCGGTCGGGCAGGATGGCCGGACGGGAGGCCAGCCGATATTGCCCTGATGGACAGAAGATCGTAATTGAGGTGACTTAAGAAACAGCGTGAAATCTTGAATGCTCTTATAATCGGTGCCTAAACCATGGGAAGACCAGTTTTCTACCCTTTGTTTCCAGTTTCTACTATGGCTGATTTTTCGTTCAATTGCACGTGAATAACTCCTTGGCAGCCAAGTATAGAATGAATGGGTGTTTTAGATAAATTTTCACATTATTTTATATCTGGGTCCGTCCCCGCCCTCCGGAACTTCCCATTTGATCAATTGGAGTGGACACTTCAAACGGCACGTCTGGCAATGCAAGCAGTTGGATGGGCTTAAAATAAGCTTGTCGTCCTCGAATTTGTACACTTCTGCCGGGCAAAAAGAGGCACACGGGTGACATCCGAAGTATTTGTTGCAGCTCTCTTCCTGACACGCTTCACGGAAGGTGATATGGGAAGGCTCGTCTTCTCTATGCGTTGTTCCTGAAAGGCTTACTGCCGTCAATCTATCGATACCACCGACTGACTGTCTTTTAAGATGTACTCTTCGCATGCCTTCATGGTCAGGTTTCGTGCTAAGTTTATCCGGTATCCATGACTGGAAAAAAGATAAAGGTGCACCTAAATAATAGCCTAACCTTCCCGTTCTCGAAAAGATTTGCCTGTAATTACGAGATACATATAGCTCTTTCATCACGAAACTCTCGTCTAAAATATCATGATATTTCTTCAACGACTGCGTAGTGAAATCTTGTTTTTCAATCGCCTGGTATATGGCCTCCCCTGCAGCAATTCCGGACTTTATGGCGTAATGAAGTCCTTTTCGCTTCTTTGCGTTGGTCAGTCCGCCTGAGTCTCCTACGATTATAACCCCGTCCGCTACTAATTGTGGAACTGAATAAAAACCGCCTTCCGGAAATGTTTTGGCACCGTAAGCAACCACTTCACCGCCTTTGAGGAAATTCTTGATCATACTATGGGATTTGAAAATTTGTAGTTGCTGCTGTGGATTCAGATCTGCGTACCGCCAATCGAGTGCCATCACCAGAGCAACTGCTACGAGATTATCCCTCATACTATAGATCGAACCGGCACCGTAAATATCGGATGGCAAAGGAAAACCCAGGAAGTGTATCACACGGTTGGCTCCGAAAGCGTTATTTTCGGGCAACTTAATTATTTCTTTTACGCCTAGCGAGTAAATCTGAGGATTTTTCTTTTCATTAAGTTTGAATCGTTTAACCACTTCTTCTGCCAGTAGTCCTGCGGAACCTTCGCCTAAGACAGTTACCTTGGCTTCGATTATTTCGCCGGGTACATAGTTAAAAAGCGGGTGTCTTTCTTTGTCTAAACCCTTGTCCCCTAGCTTGATACCTTTAACCCTATTGTCTTCAATAACAATATCTTTGGCAGCAAAACCGGTATATATTTCTACACCGAGTTTGGTAGCGATCCCTGCCAGCCAGTTGACGAGTTCGCTGATGGATACTGCATAGGCGTTTTTGTTGTGCATGGATGATGGAATAATGAAGTCCGGAATTCGAAATGCCGTACCTTTGCCTTTTAGGAAATACAGCTCATCTTTTATTATCCGGTTGGCAAGTAATTTTGTGATGAACTTGTCCTCTTTATTGTTCTGCCATCCCGGTAATAATTCATTTAATACATGGGCGTCAAAAACCGCTCCCGACAGATGGTGCTGTCCGATCTTCTCAGCTTTTTCAATGACCACAACAGATTGGTTTATACCTTTTTGATTGAGTAATTGCTTTAATTTGATAGCTCCCGCAAGACTTGCCGGACCCGCACCGATAAAAAGTACATCTATTTTTTTTAGTTCATCCACGGCGTTGCCTCCTTATGAATTCAGTATCTTTATGAGTTTGGGGACCAGTTCTTCCAATTTACCCAGGATGCCAAAATCAGCTGTCTTAAAAATATTGGCATTAGGATCTTTATTGATCGCCAGGACAATTCTTGAGTTTTGCATTCCGCTAATGTGTTGCACCGCTCCTGAGATGCCGACAGCGACATATAATTTTGGTTTTACCGTTTGACCGGTCTGTCCCACCTGATGACTCCGGTCAATGAATCCCATTTCGACCGCGACGCGTGAAGCTCCTACAATCGCCTTTTCTCCGAGCAGCTTACTCAGGCCGTCGGCTAAAGCAGGTATGCAATTCATGAAACCTTCTTTGGTCTTGCAACCCCCACCGCCCGCTACGATTATAGCGGCGTCTTTTAACTCCGAGGTAACCGGACTTTCTTCGGAAGAAATAATTTTCACGGTGAAATCAGCTTCGGTAAGCTCCGGTTCATATTTGATTATAATACCCTCCCGGCTTTCATCCAGTTTTGAAGCCTGCATCACGCCCGGTCTAACTGTAGACATTTGTACCTTTGAGTTCTGGGTGATTATTGACGCCATAATGTTCCCTCCTAAAGCAGGCCGGGTTTGCTTTAAAATGGCAGTATAATCTTGCGTACCTTTTTTGTAATCAAAAATATCCAAGGCGGTACAGTCAGCTGTTAGTCCTGAGCAAGCTCTGTAAGCAACTCTGGGGGCTAATTCTTTGCCTAGTGGTGTTGCACAAAATAACATTATCTGCGGTTTATATTTATCCAGGAGTTCGCAAACGGCTCTTGAATAAGGAATCGGCAGGAAATCATTAAGCCGGTCGCCTGTTATCATGTAAACTTTGTCTGCTCCGTATGAAATTAGACTACCGGGCAACTTCGAATCATTCTGCCCGACCAGGATCGCTCCAACTTTTGTGTTGACTTGAGTCGCCAGTTCGCGTGCTTTTCCCAATAATTCATAAGAGGCCTGGTTGATTTCACCACCCTCTTGTTCGGCGAACACCCAAACCTCCCCCGAATATGTTGGATTCTTGCCCTCCGGAAGGCTGTAAGTAACTTTTGCCGTTTCTTGATTGACTGATTTTAATTTACTGAGATATGCATCTTTTAATAGCTTGGTCAATTTAGTTAAATCGGACTCAAAGATACATTTCCTGGTACTCACTTCTCTCGGAGAAAATATTTTAAAAACTGTTGTGCGTGAACCGGTTAAGCCTATTCGTGATTCATCTCCGACTACGTCAGCGGCGCTCCAATGGATAAGTTTCTGTGAATTAGCCCATCTTGTCCGTTCGAAAGTGGCATTGGGGTGAAGGGTCCAATTAGTAACTGTTATCATGCATGGATATGTTACCGGGGAGACTATCTGAGTTCCCCGTCTTGTAATCCTTTTAACATGCAGGCGATTATTTTTATCGATGTTAAAGGATGTGGCATAGGCGATGTGAGCGATTCCCAGGTCTTCGGCAACCTGAGGCGGTACCTGGGCGGTGTCGCCGTCTACCGATTGCATACCGCTGATTATGATGTAATTCCGATCGCCCTTGAATATGTCTTTTTCGATTTTTCTAACAGCTGCAGCCAGCGGATAAGCGGTTGCAGCTGTATCCGCGCCGCTCAGCTTTCTATCGGTGAGCAGCACACCAATATCGGCACCTACAGCCAGGGCATATTTTAATACAGCGTCGGCGAAAGGCGGTCCCATCGAAAGACTGACTATCTGTCCGTATAGCATCTGACGCATGGATATGGCAAAGGCGGTCGCTTGCTTATCCAGTTCGTTGCAAACGTTGTCCAGAAGACCTCTTTTGAGAATTCCCTTCTCCCAATCCCATGCGTCCTCCGGAATGTTTCTTATATCCGGCACCTGTTTCACCAGTACGATATAATTCATCTTATCCCTTTTCTTCTCTATTATTTTTTTAGGTGCTGGAACAACAGTTATAACATTATTACCTTTTTCTTTGAGATATTTGATGAGCGGCAGAGTGGAGCCGATCCCAAAGCAGCCGCAAGCCAGACGAACATCTCAACTTCCGCAGGCGTCCCAGGGAATAAGCTTTATTGATAACCGATTCTCCTTCTATCAGATGAGCTAGCATGGTGCCTGCACCTAAGGTGAAAAAAACTATGTCCATTGTTCCTTTCTCTTGGTCCCAGTCCGCAATCATCATGGTTATACGCTCCCAGTTTCGTCCGCTCTGATGATTATAAACTGGCTAGCATGGGCGCTGCTGGCGATCTTGGGAGCCTCAAACCCCATAACGACGATATAAGGGGTTAGCATCTCTTTATGTACAATTCTGTACATCGTTCTTTCTGCCTTCGTTACGGTCAACAAAGCAGACTTCATCTCTCTTGCATCTTAGTCATTGCATACAAAGGCCGGTACTGGTTAGATGATCAAATTGCATTCTGGCAGTAGGCATCCTCTGTTTATCTTCCGGTACCAATCTGGGTAATGAACACTTTTGATCATTACTTTGCACTCACTAACAAATGATTTAAGTCTTTGGAATGATTCCTTCGAGCCAATATTGATGGCTTACGCTAGATCGTATTCCACCGGCTCGACGAAGAGTCCCAGGCTGGTACAAGGTATAGGCAATAGCTGTGAAAAACATCTTGACGTTGACCCTCTCGACTGTGGTAACAAGCACGCGCGCTGCCTTGAAGACGTCTTTATTATGTTTCGACTATGCCTCGACTTTTTCGAGGCTGCCATCGACGTAGTCGTGGCACGTCGAAACTCTCGCTGACGCAGTCATCGATACCTAAAAAAGGCCGCTCGCCAGGTGCTCTTATCTTGCTGATCTGTAGGTTTCGCATTTCTGGTCAAGCCGGATTGACCGCTGGCCCCGCCCGCATGCCCACGGGCCCGCTCGTGAGAGGGGGGTCAGGGATGTGGCTTGGCGGCGTAGCTGACTGAAATCCCGTCAAGCAGGATGGCCGTGAAGCTGCACCTCCCCCGTGCTCCCCGGAGCTGCCCGTCTCTTCAGCACCGAGAGACCGGAAGCTTGGTGAAGGTGCCACGGCTCGGCGTTACAGGATCGAGTCAAAGACAGCCGAGGAGATTTTTGGCAGAGGTCTTTAGTGTCAGGTCTCAATGTGGACGAGATGATCCAGAACCGCTTTGAGAAAATGCTTTGAAGCTCACTTACGAAGAAGCTCGCTGCGAGGAAAATGGGCTATGGCCACAAGAGTTCTGGCTAGAAGGATGAAACATCGGCATGGCATTACCCGCTGGCCGGAGAAAAACGGTTTTAAGGCATTTGGTTACATAAGAAAGATGAAACCGAAAGGCGGATACATTATCAAAATTTAGATACACTTCTCACCCTTCAATTTTTTCCACTCATTGTATAGCGCTTGGATTTGCCTGTCTTTGATCATGATGAGGGTTTTTACATCAGGAATCAAGAAAGTTATGCCATCAAATGTGAGCGAATCGCAGTGGGCTGCTTCCAGAAGTTGGTATTCATCGCCCATCCATACTTCCTTAATGAAGATCTGCAATGTGAACGATTTCAGAAATATTCTGAGGAAGTGAATATCATTGATCCCAGTGACAGACTCCATCCTACCGAACATCCTTAGTACATGTACGATCCGGTCAGCCTCTTCATATGAGCAACAGATATCGATATCCTTGGTGGCATCCTTCAAGCCATGCCACAGAAAAGCCGCACCAGCGAATAGGTACACGTTGGTTTTGGCTTGAAATTTTGAGCCGATGTAGGCCAAATCAGCCAAGAGCTGTGCCTTATTCTCGATCATATTTCTCCCACCACCTGATTGCCTATATCGAGTAACTGCTGGCCATTCATAGTCACGCAGCTGTTCCTATTTTTGTCATTTCTTCGACTCCTAAACGCTTGGCCTGTAACCATGCGGCTCATCCACAATCTCAATCGTAGCCATGGCGTGCTTGAATACCAGAAGCTGCCCTTTTGCCGTCTGGAGAAGGATCTCCTGGGGGTTGTATCCTTCCACAGTTCCTGTGACTGGCTGGCCGCCTGAGATTAGACGGATGATGACTTTCTTGCCTTTGAGCCTGGGGATGAATTCGTAGGGTGATCTTGCTTTCGTAACGGGGTTTTCTTCGTTGGTCATGTTCTCCCCAGAACTGCCACCATATCTTTGCCTCAGCCTTCTCACGTTTAGAATGGATTCATCAGGCGAAAAGCTTTTGGGTGGCGTGGGCGCGGGTCGGCCTGCAGTCCGGTCGAGCGGGGATCGCCGGTGGCCCCGCCCGCGAGCCTGCTCGTGAGGGGCTGCAGGGATGCAACTTTGATGGAGCGGATGGGAGGCTGTCCGGATTGGGCTGTAGGGACTCCTTGGCTGGCGCACGGGAGGGAGCTATCATCCCTCACATAAAGCTATGGTTGGCCGGACCATCGGCCCTTTCTATCAATGATTGCGAAGGCATTTTCAGTCAAGACAATCCTCTGCGCTTTGTGCCTACCACTCTTGACTATGACCATAGGATCAGTTATCTTTCTGGCCTCAGCTATTATCCTGTGACCGTGGATTGAGTCGCCGACCTCGCAACCCTTCATTTTCATTCAACGGTCTCCATCCTGCCTTCATTCTCCAGGTCATCCATGATCTTGCATACCAGCTCATAATCAAGTTGTAGGTCGGTGCTGGCATCAGAGGCGTATGCTTCACCTTTCATCTGAAAATAACCGGCTACTTCCTTCTTGGCGCTCTCGTAATCTAAATCACGGTATTCAATGACCTTAATTGCCGCCAGCTTTTCCCTGACAGCTTCACGGATAAAGTCAGACGGGTTGAGGTAGAGACCGGCTGCAACGAGCTTATTAATCTGGCCAATCTCATTCCTGGTGAGCTTGGCACCAACGACTTTGCTTGCGCTTACAACAATGTCAACATCTGCGCCCATAATCATTTTATTAGTTAAAACTAATTTATAGGTTTATCGGTCTGCATGTCGCACGCCTCACGCGCCCGCTCCCCGGAGCCGCCCGGCCCATCGGCGCTGAGAGCAAGGTAGCTTTGGTGGCGTTCTCAGCCTCGGCGACATAGTTTATTTTTATCGCTGCATCAGTTAAAGCAGGTCTTCCTGTGATGCAAAATAATGCCTTCTCAGATAACGTTAAATTCATTCAGGGCATTAAAAGGATCTTAATGTTTGCAGAGTACATCCAGGCAGCTCTGGATCGAGCGCAGTATAAGTTAATAGAAAATCCCGAACCCGTTTTTGGAGAGGTCCCGGAACTTGAAGGTGTGTGGGCTACGGGCAAAACTGTTGAAGAGTGTCGCAGGGAGTTGATTTCGGTTATCGAGGGCTGGATTGCCTTGCGGCTGAGGATGGGTGATGCGATTCCACCCATCGGGCGATTTACCATCAACGTCTCAACGGAGCCGATAGCAGTTGTCTAAGCTCATTCCTGTCTCCAGAAATGAGTTAATAAAAAGGCTTAAGAAGTTGGGATTTGGAGGGCCATATCCTGGGTCCGGTCATGCCTACATGGTCAAAGAACTGCACGAAGGGCGGTTATACGTGACCGTACCCAATCCTCATCATGGCGAGGACATAGGTGTTGGCCTTCTGATAGAGATCCTGAGGAAAGCCAAAATCAACCGCGAAGATTGGTTTTCTGTAGCTTGAATTGTGTTTTCTTATTCATCCGCACAAGTGCTACACAACGCCTTGCGCCTGGGATTGGCAGGATAGCGATGCTTGGGTGGCCGTGGGCGCGGGTCGCAAGCGGTCGCACGCCCGCGGGCCCGTGCGCAGGTGAGGGGGCGGGAGGGATGTGAACGGCAGCATCGATGAGGGCGACTTGCCCAGACCCGCAGTCTCACGGTCCTCAAGCCACTCGCGTCGGGTTGCATGAATTGCATCGAGGGGCAAAGATATGAAACGTTTAGGCAATTTAGAAAATAATTTTTTACCACAAATTAATTATTGAGACCTACTGATCAGATCCCATGTTTCACAAGGCCACGTTTCCTGGCATACTCATCCAGATCTTCAAGCTCTTCTTTATGCGCCTCGTAATACTCCCAAATCTCGTCGGCGCATTTTGTCTCTTCGCCTTCTGAGATCACGCCTTCAAAGTCTCTGTCGGTAGGGCTCGCTTCTCTAGCCTGTCAAGTTTTGATCTTTCCCATCATATGCCTTTATGCTCTGCGGGTATATCCGCTTATCTGTAGTCTGTCTTTCTCTTCTTCATGAAGATATTGAAAATCACTATCATTTGACCATCTACGAAATATTCAACCCGGATTCTGCCGATCTTCAAGCGGTAGGCTGGAGGCTTTTGTTTGCCAGCTACTTTATCGATGCTCATTCCGGGGCGCGCTCGGAAGGGATCTCTCTTGAGCTGCTCAATGTGGTCATAGATCTTCTGCGCTCTCGTATTGTCCATCTTCTCCAGCTCTTTCTTAGCTGGACGCAGCATCTTCAGAGAGAACGACACGGCAAATAGCTCTATCTTCAAAACTTAATCCTTATGCCCTGCGCCTCGGAACTGAAGCGAGATTTTGGCTCAGCCTTCTTCCGAGGCATCAGGCGAAAAAGTTATTGGGTGGCCGTGGTGTGGGTCGCCTGCGCTCCGGTCGCGCGGGCTCGCCGCTGGCCCGCTCGTGAGGGGGGCGGTAAGGACGTGAATTGGCAGCGCGGATGAACGAAGAGCAAGAGGTTATCAGCCATGCCGTCTGGGGTTGTTTGCCACCTGCATTTTCGTTAAAGCAGGATCGCTTGGAGCTATACGCAAACTAAGCCGACGAGAACCACTCCTCACGAGATATACCGGAATCTCTCAATATTTTAGCCAAAAGGTCCGCGCCTATGTCCTGGCCATGATGGGGATTCGGTAATTTGATGCGAATAGCTCCTTTTGTCATGTATTCATGTCCAGAACCGATGTAGGGGCCGCCGAAACCCAGTTCCCCCAATCGCCGGACCAGTTCTCTTCTTGATACAGGAACAAGTTTACTCGACAACTGGCACCGGCTCCACGGACACGTCTATCGTGTGACCATTTATCGGCGGAATTGGCTGACCCATCCGAAGCCCCAGAACTATCCAGCCCTCAATCACGCTGATGAGTTCCTTGCGGCATTCTTCAAAGGTCTTGCCGGTGGCCCATACTCCTTGCAGCCCAGGAACATGTGCATAGTACGGCTCGGGATTGTCGATTATTTCATATTCTGCCTTTTCCAAGGCTGCAGCAATATACTCTGCGAACATTCAAAGACTCATTGGTAACATTAGAATTTAACATTTATCTGCCATGGCCTGAGATGGAGCTTGACCTTTGCAGCCGGGCCCGCTTGAGCTTGCCTTGCCGCCTGCTTTCCGGTCGAGCGTGGATCGCCTGCGGTCGAGCGGGCTCGCCTGTGGCCGCGCCCGCGTGTGAGGGAGCGCAGGGATGCGGACCGGTGGTGAGGGCGGCGGGAGTGGGATGGCGAGAGCTTTACCCTTTAGCCCAGACC